>JAKSTR010000005.1 GCA_024402495.1 Treponemataceae bacterium | reverse complement strand
TTTTTTCATTTAAATCACGGTGATTTAAACCAAAAAGTTCTTTTTTCCGTTTAAATCACGGCGATTTAAAGCAAAAAAATATTCTTTTAAATCACCGCGATTTAAAGCATTCCCAAAAACTATTTAAATCACGCTTTTTTCCGGGCAGAAACATCCCAAAAGTTGCTTTTTTTATCACATCCAACTTTCATAAAAATAGCCGCAGTTTTTACGCAGTCAAAAAACTGGGGGCTTTTGCATGCACCAAGCAATAGTAAGAGACAAAGCAAACAGCAAAAGCAAGTCATGCTGAACTCGTTAGCCTGCGGCGGCTGCGCACAGCATTCGCCGCAGATTCCGAAACAAGTTCGGAATGACAGAGTAAGCAAAAAAAAGTCATGCTGAACTCGTTTCGGGATGACAGAACCTTAAAGCTCGGCATTTGGTCTTATAAAAAAATAAGCTTGCCCAAATCACTTTTGCGGCTGTGGTGTACTAATCGGGCAGGATACGCTATAATTTTCAATTATGTTTAACAGTATTTTTGGCACAATTACTGCCAAATTGCCGCAATGCGTATATCTGCAAACCGGCGACCAGAACAGCGGTCTGGAATGGAACTTTGCTGTGCCGGATTCTTCGCTTGACGCCTTGCCGAATGTTGGCGAAAAGGCGCGGCTTTTTATCTGGACTTATCACAAAGAAGATGCATTTAAATTTTTCGGTTTTGCCACCGAAACTGAACGTTCTGCCTTTACCGATTTGATGAAAGTTGAAGGCGTCGGGCCGAAAGCTGCGCTGAAAATTCTTTCAAATATTTCTGCAAACGATCTGGCTGCCGTTCTGGACAGCGGCGACCTTGCCCGGCTTGAAAAAGTTCCCGGCGTAGGCAAAAAAACTGCACAAAAAATGCTGCTGGCATTAAAAGGCAAACTTTCCTTTAGCGACGAAACCGTGCGGATGGTGCCGCAAAAATCGCTTTCGCCATGGAACGACGTTGTTACGGCTTTGGCAGGTATGGGCTACGACAAAAAAGAAGTTGAACCTTTGGTAGCGCGGCTTGCCGACGAGCTTGAACCCGGTCTGGGTAAAAAACAAAGCGAAGATATTATTTTCCGCCGTGCAATTGTGGAGCTTGCTAACTGATGAGCGATTTTAACGAATTAGACGATGCCTTTAGCGTTCGTGCCGAAAACATTACCGGGCAGGACGACCACGAAAATAAACTCCGCCCTCATTATTTAACTGAATTTCAGGGACAAAGCCACATAAAAGATAATCTTGCCGTGTATATTGAAGGGGCGCGTACCCGAAACGAAGCCCTTGACCATATATTTTTGAACGGACCGCCGGGTTTGGGCAAAACAACCCTTGCCCAGATTATTGCCAACGAACTTGGCGTAGATTTTAAGGTAACCAGCGCTCCGGCTTTGGACAAACCCAAGGATCTGGCAGGCATTCTGTCTACGATTACGGAACGGACAGTATTTTTCATTGATGAAATTCACCGCCTGAAGCCTGCAATTGAAGAAATGCTTTACATTGCAATGGAAGATTACGAGCTTGACTGGATAATCGGGCAGGGTCCTACGGCGCGAACCGTGCGCATACCGATACCAAAGTTTACTCTTGTAGGCGCAACAACCAAAGCCGGTACGGTTTCAAGTCCGTTAATCAGCCGTTTTGGCATTGTTGAAAGATTTGAATATTATACCCACGAAGAACTTGCAGATATTGTTAACCGTTCTGCCGGTATTTTGGGCGTAGAAATTGACCACGATGCGGCAATGCTTATTGCGGCGTGCTGCCGTGGTACGCCGCGTATTGCAAACCGTATTTTGCGCCGTATGCGCGACTTTGCACAGTTTTTCAATAAACAGAAAGAAGAACCTGCGCGCATTACGCTTTCTGTCGTAAAAACCGGCTTAAACCGCCTGCAGATTGACAATTTGGGTTTGCAGCGCTACGACCGTGAAATTTTGCGCAATATTATTCAGAAATTTGGCGGCGGACCGGTTGGCGCAGAAACTCTGGCAATTTCAATTGGCGATTCTGTAGACAGCCTTGAAGATTATTACGAACCTTACTTAATTCAGTGCGGACTTTTGCAGCGTACCCCGCGCGGACGCATTGCAACGCCCCAGGCATACGACCATTTGGGCTTAAACGCCGCCGCAACCAAAAAGGAAAAAGATGAAAACCAAAGACTTTTATTTTGATTTACCCGAAGAACTGATTGCCCAGCATCCGGCAGGCGTGCGCGGACAGGATAAACTGATGAAACTTGACCGTTTCAGCGGCAAAGTAGAACATCATTTAATGGAAGATTTGTGCGATTTGATTGAACCGGGCACACTGATGATTTTCAACAATTCAAAAGTACGCCGTTCGCGCTGCTATGCAAAACCGCTGGGCAAGCTTGTAAACGAAAATGAAAAAAGTTCAGCCGGATTGCAGGAACCTACAAAAGAAGTTGAATTTCTTCTATTAAATAGCCTTGATACGCAAGATTTGTCCAAAGTTCTGCCGAACTGCCAGCAGGGAAAAATCTGGAAAGCCATGGTAAAAAACGCCAAGCGCCAGAAAGCAGGCAAGCGCTTTGAATTTACAGACGGCACAATCGGTACAATCATCGAAAATCCTGCCGATGCCGGCACCGAGTTTAGAACCGTGGAATTTGACCGCGTTGTAGACGAAAAATGGTTTGAAGCAAACGGGCACATTCCGCTGCCGCCTTACATTAAGCGCGAAGACGTAGACAGCGACGCAGAACGTTATCAGACTATTTACGCAAAGGAAACCGGCTCGGCGGCAGCACCAACAGCCGGGCTGCACTTTACCGATTCAATTTTTGAAAAATTAAAGGCTAAAAACGTGCAGATTGAATATGTAACCTTGCACGTTGGCTTGGGTACATTTTTGCCGGTGCGTGCAGAACAGATTGAAGACCACAAAATGCACGAAGAATTCTTTACCGTAAGCGAACAGACCGCCGCCGCGGTAGAAAAAGCAAAAGCTGAAGGCAGACCTGTGCTTGCGGTTGGTACAACATCGCTTCGCACGCTGGAATCGGCGTGGAATGTTGAAAAGGGTATTCTGGAGCGCGGTACGCATTCAACTTCAATTTTCATTTATCCGGGCTATAAGTTTAAGGTTGTTGACAAGCTTTTTACCAATTTTCATACGCCGGAATCTACGCTTTTAATGCTGGTTTCGGCGTTTGCGGGCAAGGAAAATATTTTAAGTGCTTACCAGCATGCCGTTGAAAACAAATACAGGTTTTTTTCTTACGGCGATGCAATGCTGATAGGTTAATTCGTTTTGATGTAAATAAAAAGCACTTTGCGGCTAAGTTTTTTATCTGCAAAGTGCTTTTTTTATGCAAGCAATATTTTGTGCAGAACCCGGACGGCAAGGCGGAGCCGGTTTTTTTCAGCTTGCGGCACTTTATGCGGCTAAAAATAAAACTATAAAGTGGCGCATGGTTCTGCTAGTTTGAAAGCTTTTGCATGGAATCGTTAAGCAGATTTAAGAACTGGGCTTTTAAAACCGGGTTATAGCTTATCATGTTTTCCTGAATGTGCTGGTCAAAAATTTCTTCAGCTTTTTCGCAAAAGTTCTGTACGGTTTTTTCGTTCAAAGGCAGCTTGCTTCCAATCAAAATATTTTCGAGTTCGCGCTTTCTAAAGGAAAAAATGCCGCAATAGGCAATGCGCAAATCGTTCAGCATGTTTTTCTGTGTTTTGGCAAGAAAAACAAACGCCGCCGAAAGTTCCGAAATCTGGTGTGCGGCGCCTACGCGCTTAAATATTGAAATATCCCAGTCGTCCAGCGGAACGGTTATTTTGTTCAAAAAATAGCGCTTGGGCACGCTTTTAAATTGGGTAATGTTTATCGTTTCAATTTCGGAAAGGCTTCGTCGTTTTTCGGCGCTGGTATGGGCTTTTTCTGCGCCGGTTCTAAATTCCAGCTTTGCTTCTAGCGCCAGAAGCGGTGCAAAACAGGTCATTTTCATTGGTGCGGTACAGATATTGCCGCCAATTGTTGCCATATTGCGCACCTGCGGATTTGCAATGGTAGAAATTGCTTCGTACAGAATTTGCGGCAGGCGCTTTTGACCTATTTGCAGTATCTGGGAAAGCGTTACGGCTGCACCAAATTCAATATAGCGTTCGGTGCGGTCTATCTGCATGGCTTCTTCAACCTTGCGCACCGACAAAAGCGAATACGGAAAAGTTAAAAAACACGGATTTTTGTTGTACATAATGCCGGTGCAGCCGGCGGTAATAGATAAATCCGGCACGGTGCGCAAATAATAGGCGGCATCGTGAATGTTTTTTGCAAAATATACGTTTATGTCTTTAGAATTATTTTCCATGTTTTTCACCATTTTTACGTGTACGGCGGTTGCGGGCTGCAAGAACAATTGCACCGCCCAGTCTCTGGTGCTTTACGCACTGGCAGTTCATGTTTTCTACCATTGCCCTTATTTCGTCTGAATTTTTTATTGCCGGGTTTTTGTTGATGTATTCGTTTACAGAAAAATATTTGTCTGCATCGCAAAAACCGCAGGTTTTTACATTTGCCTGTTTAAAAGCCTGTTCAATGTCTTTTCCTTCTTCGGTCTGCAAAAAATGTTCCAGTGTAATTATTTCGCAGCCGGCTGCCGCATAAATCGGTATTATGCAGGAATGAACTGGCACGCCGTCCAGCAGAACAGTGCACGCGCCGCAGTTGCCTTCGCCGCAGCGCATTTTGCTAAGGCACAGTGAAAATTTATTGCGCAAAATTGTAACAAGGCGTTCGGTCGGCAAAGTTTCTGCGCTTACGTTTTCGCCGTTCAGATTAAAACTAATTTTCACTGTATTCGTCCTTTTGGGTGTTTGAAATTATGCGGTAAATGCTGTCGGTGGTAAGCGGCAGCGCCGTAATCGGTTTGTTCAATGCCTGGCTTACCGCGCTGCAGAATGCCGCAGGCAGAATGTTGTTTATGATTTCGCCAATCTGTTTAGGCGCTTCTTTAGAAGGAATAAAATAAACATTAGGCTGAACGACGTTAAGCGACTGGGGCGCAACAAAATTTTTCATGATACGGTTTGAGGCAACGATTGCAGTAATTTCTGCCTGTTCCTGATTCATGATTTCGCCGCCGTCAATTGCAATGGTAACATTGCGCGCCGTTATGTTATATGAAATTGTGTCAACTTCAACTTCTACAACAGCCGCGCCCCATGTTGTAGAAACAAATGGTGAACCTGTAAAAGTTTCGCTGTTCCATGCAGTTTTTTTAGGCGGCGTATAGGTTTTGTGTACCGTAATCGGCAAAGCTTCCCTGAACCGCGAATTTTGAATGGTCTTGCAGCATTTTTTCAGCAGCTGGGTCATGATTGTAATATTTTCTGCCAGAACATCGGGTTCGTCCGGTTCGTTTGTGTGGGAATAATCTGTTTCAAAGCGAATCTGTTCCGGTTTTAAATCCATCATTTTGCACACAATATCAGTCCAGATGTTTTTAAGCTGTTCGGTTGGCGAATATATTTTGATTGTAAGAATGCCGTCGCTTTCCAAAGTCATGTCCAGTGAATATTTGGTACGGATTAAATCTGGCATAAAAAAGCCGTTGCCGTCAAAACCCAGCGCTATGCCAATACCGCGCTTTATTTTGTCGTTTTCGCTTGGCTTTTGGGCTACGGTCTGGTATGCGGCATTTTTGCGCATATAGTTTGTTGGGCGCGTAACGCATTCAACTAAAGCTTCCAGATATTTGCTTTTGTTTGGAATGATGAACGGGCTTTTGTTTTCAATTTTCTGGCTGATTTTTTTTGCAATTTGTCCAAACAAAGTTGGACTTGCGCTTAGTTTTGCCGTATTCTGGCTGCCGGAAGCAGAAAGACTGCTTGCCGGATTCTGCGCCGCTAAAGCTTTTGCTTCGTTTTCTGCGTTCTGCCCGGCATCTGCTTCTTCATTCTGTTCCTTTGAAAGAAGCCTGTGCAGGGTAAGTTCAAAATCGTCGCCAATCTCAAAAAAAGGCCTGTCGTTTTCGTCAAAAACGTTTTTTGCCCTGAATTCAAGGTTGTTTACGCCCAGTTCTCTGGCAATATACTGAATGTGGTTTTCTGCCGCAAAAAACGCCTGCTCGTCGCCCCAGCTGAAAGAACAGTTTAAAGGTGAATAATTGGTTTTCAGTGCGTAGGCGTCTATGCGCAGATTTTCTGCATTGTAAATGCCGCATGACGAAATTGCAAAACGGTCAAGAATATACTGAATGAACGGGTTGAATGCGCCTGCGTTTATGATTACGCAGACATCCATCGAAACGATTTTTCCTCTTTTGTCTACGCCGGTTCTGTGCCGTACCGAAGCGGAAATATTCTGTTCTATATAATCCTGCTGTTCTTCAATTGAATAAACCAGCTTTACCGGTCTGTGCGTGTGAAAACTTGCCACGGCTGCCTGGGCGGCGGAAAGGCTTGCAATCCATGTATCGTTGATTTTGCTTTCGCCGGGCTGGGTTTTGTGCAGGACTATGCTGCTTTCGGCAATATTCAGGGCTGCGGCAACGGTTTTGCGCAAATGGCTTGACCAGCGCGTATTTGAATATACGTTAAGCTGCCGCCCGGAAAAAGATACTAATGCGCCGTTTCGTTCCTGCGGCGTGCAGGGCAAATTAAGAGAGAATGTCTGTTCAAATTTAAAGTCTGCGTTTTCGTATTCTTTATCAACTTCGCCCTGTAAAATTGAACGGCTTGCAAGAAGCTGGTCTGCCGAAAAACTGTCGGAAAAATCCAGCCCGATTGGCAGGTTTGTATATTGAAGCTTAAAGTCAATTTGTGCCAGCAGTTCAAAAAGTTCCGTTTCGTCCGGACCAACCAGTATGCCAACGGGCTGCCCCTGATACAAAATATCGTCGCCGGCAAAAATCGGTATCTGGGTGCCCTGTATGTCAATTTTGTTGCAGCCCGGAACATCGGCGGCACTAAAAAAAAACGCGCCGTCGGGCAATGGCGGCAAATCAATTTGCGTAATTGCGCCGCACTGTACGGGGCTGCGTACCAGAACCCCAAAAAGCATATTGTCCAGCATAATGTCGCTGTAATACATTTCAGAGTAATCAAAACGTTTTCTGCTTTTTGTGGTTTTTGTCCGCGGCTTTTTCTGCCGGCTCAATTCATCAGACATAGTGCTGTTTTCCTGTTTGAATGACGGCGTTTATAACATGTTCAACCTGTTCATCGTTCATGTCAGGCCAAAGCGGCAGTGTTATTGTTGCCTGATACTGATTTTCGGCGTTTGCAAAATCTTCCGGTTTAAGACCGTAGCGGTTTTTAAAATATGTAAAGCGGTAATGCGGAATGAAATGCATTGAAATTCCCAGACCGGCTTCCTGAAGTTCTGCACCAAACTGGTTGCGGTTAATGTTCAGCTTGCTTTGGTTTATGCGCAGAAGGTACAGATGCCACGCGTTGCCGTCGCCGTCAGGCGGCAGGGTTAAAAAGTCGTATTCTTTAAAAGCCTGGTTGAATCTGCATACGATTTTTTTGCGTTTTTCAAAAAGCAAATCGGCTTTTTTCAGCTGTTCGCGCCCGATTGCAGACAGAATGTCCGGCAGGTTGCATTTATAGCCTTCGTCTACAACGTCATATTCCCAGCTGGCTTTATCAGAAGTGTATCTGTCCCAGATAGGGCGGTTTATGCCGTGCAGGCGGTTTACGCGCATTTTTTCAGCGTATTCGGGGTTATTGGTAGCAATCATTCCGCCTTCGGCAGTGGTAATGGTTTTGGTTGCATAAAACGAAAAAACACCGATGTCGCCCAGATTGCCTGCAAAACCGTCTTTTGTTTTTGAAGGAAATGCGTGAGCCGCGTCTTCTACAACTTTTACGCCGTATTTCTGCGCAATCTGGTTAATTTCCTGCATTCGGCACACGTTTCCGGCGATATGTACCGGCACAATTGCCTTAATCTGATGATTTTTATCTTCTTTAAGGGCTTTTTCAATTGCAGCCGGGTCTATGTTGTAGCTGTCTTTTTCAATGTCGGCGTATACAATTTCTGCACCCAGATGCCGCGCGGCAAGTGCAGTAGAAGCAAAAGTGTAGGGCGTTGTTAAGATTTTGTCGCCGGTACCAATACCCAAAGCGTTGTATGCAAGCATTAAGCCGCTGGTGGCACTGTTTACAGCCAGAGTATGTTTTGCGCCGATTTTATTTGCAAATTCTTCTTCAAAGGCAAAAGTTTCTTTGCCGGTGGTAAGCCAGCCGGAACGTAAAACGCGCAAAACGGCTTCTTCTTCTTCTTTTCCAATAGAAGCCTGCGAAAACTTAATTTTTTCCTGACTCATTGTAAAACTCCTTTAGTGAAGGAACTTCTTCCATTAAAACTTCTTTTAAATATTCTTTGTTGCGGTAAAGTTCGCTTTGTGTCTGGTCTAAAAAGCAGACCGGCTGCAATTTTTGAAGGATATCTTGCAAACGCTGGCTTGTATACGCAAGGGAAGTTATCTGCAAAATTTTCGTATAGTCCGTTTCCCTCGGATTTTCTTCCGGTATCCACAGCGGTTCGTCCAGCCGTTCGCCTTTGCGCGGGCCGATAAACTTGATTTTAATGTCTTTGTTCGGTTCATAGCCCGAAAAACGTATGATTTGTTCTGCAATATCTACGATTTTTATAGGTTCGCCCATGTCCAAAAGGTACGAAATTCCGTTTTTGCCTACGCCGCCGGTTTGCAGAACTAACGAACAGGCTTCGGGAATGGTCATAAAATAGCGCTGCATTTCGGGGCTGGTTACGGTTACAGGACCGCCGGTTTTTATCTGTTCCATAAAAAGCGGCAGAATTGAACCGCGGCTGCCCAGAACGTTTCCGAAACGCACAAACATAAATGCCTGTCCGCTTTTCCGTTCCTTTGCTTTCTGGGCGTAATCCAGCAATAGTTTTTCGCAGAGCATTTTTGAAAAACCGTATGTACATACAGGACTTACTGCCTTGTCCGTAGAAATGAGGACAAAACGCGAAACATTATGTTTTAATGCGGCATCCAGAAGATTTTGAGTACCGAATACGTTGTTTTCAATTACGGCTACTGGATTTGCTTCCATCATGTCTACATGCTTATAGGCGGCACAATGGAAAATTACGTCGCATTTGGTCTGCTTTATGATGTAATCTACATAGTCACGGTCTTTCATGTCTCCGATAATCGGGACAATACTTGCTTTTTCACCGACGCCTTCTCTCTGGAGTACACAAAGTTCCCGGTAAATGGCTACAATGGAGTTTTCTCCGTGACCAAAAAGATAAATGCGTTCTGCGCCGCCGCTTAAAAGCTGCCGTGCCAGTTCCGAACCGATGGAACCGCCTGCACCTGTAATGAAAACGCGTTTGCCGCGCAAATAAGCCAGTGATTCTTTAAGCGAAATTTTTATCGGGGTTCTGCCTAAAAGGTCTTGCGGGTCAACCTGACGTGTTTGTACAAGGTGCGCCTTGCCGTCTACAATTTGCGAAACGCTTGGCAGGATTTTTATTTTGCTGAATCCGGCTTTGCTTAAAAGGTCGTAAATTTCTTTTATTCGTTCGTTTGTGGCGCTTGGTATTGCAATAATAGCTTCGTCCTGCACGTTTGGGTGCAGAACTTCTACCATGCTGATTGGACCGTAAATTGGTATGCCTTTAATTTGTTTGCCGATTAAAAGCGGATTGTCGTCCAAAAAAGCGGTTACTCTGCCAAAAATTTTTTTGTTTTCAAGTTCGTCGGCAATCATCTGCCCGGCAAACCCAGCACCAATTATGTAAACGTGTACGTCATTTTTTAGTGACATTTTGCTTAAAACCTCGTTTAAAATTGAAAAACAGTGAATTTTTTCAATTTTCTTCCATTATTATAGCAATTTTAGCACAACGGCAAAGAAAAATTGTTTATTTCTGTTTTTGCACCGGCGCTTTTGTTCTGCTTTAACCGCGGTGCAGTTTTTTCAATTTTCTTCTTTATTTAACTATCGGAACTTTATTGGCTGATTATAAAAATATGTTCAAATTTTGTTTTTTTGCCGAAAATTACCAAGAGGCTAGTCTATGAAAAAACGCTTTATCATTTTTTTAACGCTTTTATTCGTTTCTGCTGGTGCTTTCTGCCAGTCTTTTGCGCTTATCCTTAGCCAGAACGACGAAGTTTCGTTGAAAGTGCGCGATACTACAAGCCGGATGGAAAGCGCCATAATGGATGCGTTTTTTGACCAGGGCTTTATAATTTCTAACGAGCCGATTGTAACTACTAACGGAGATAAAGATTTATATACGGCAAGACTTAGCGATGCCGTTCAAAGTAATGTGGCTTATATTGTAAGCGTTGAATTGGTTTATAAAAGCAACCAGAAACAAAGCGGTTTTTCGCCTGCGGAAGATATTAGCCTTAACTGGGAACTTATGGACGCAAGTTTTGTAACGAACAGCGTAAAAGGTTCGGTTGACAGCCAGACTTTTGCGCAGATTTTTGCAAGCCGCGATGCGAATAAGGCGATGAAAAATTTTTCGCACAGGCTGGTTGCAGAAATTACAGATAACTTGAAAAATTTATCCGGCGCGGGCAGCCAAAAGTTTTTGGGGTTGCAGCGCTAATATTAAAATGTTTTACAAACAAGTAAACAACCGACAAGAGAGGAATAAATGAAACGTTTTTGTAGTGGATTATTATTGATTGCTGCTGTTGCCATGCTTTCAGCAGCGTCGTCTGTTGCATGGGAAGGTCGTGCCGCAGTTGGAACAGCCGACAGTTTTCCTACTGGCGGTCGTTATGCGCAGAGCAGGGTTTTTGCCAAGGGTGAAATTGTAGAAGTTTATAATACCGTCAACGGAAAAACTTCAAATGTTGTAATTACCGGTTCAACAGATTTGGCTGGCGTTTTAATTCTTTTGTCGCCTTCTGTTGCTGACGATTTGGAAATTGCCGGCGGTTATGATACTGTTGTGCGCATTAGCCGCAAAAACGATTATGTTGTAGAAAAACCGCTTACAGACGGTGTAAAAGCTACTGTTGCAGACCCGGATACAAATGCTGGTGCTGCCCTTAAAAATGATTTGGTTTATACCGAAGAACGCAAACCTGCTGATTATGTAGCGCCGGTTTACGCAGCTGAAAATGTACCGGCTGCAAATGTTCCGCAGGTTGAAGAACAGTATAAGGATGTTCCTGTTGCTGCTGCAAATCCGGTTCCGGTAAATGTTCAGCCGGAAAATAATGCGCCGGTTGAAGTTGCAAAAACCGAAGTACCGAATACACCGGCTTTAGAAGCACCTGTTCCGGCAGAAGTTCCTGTTAAAAAAGCAGAATCTGTTTACGATTATTCTAAATTGCCGCCAGCACCAAGCTACAGCACTTGCCAGAATCCGGTTTGTTCAGGTTACTGTACTTGCGGTGCATACTGCCGCTGTCCAAATCCTTGTGCAAGCGCTTACATTCCGCAGGAACAGGTTGCACAGCAGTTGCCGCCGCAGGTTAATGTTACAATTGCCCAGTACCCAAGCCAGAATGAAGTGTCTGTTCCGGCAGAAACCAAGACAAACACCCAGCAGCCTGCTGCAAATGTTCAGCCGGAAAAAACTGCTGCTCAGGCACCGGCAGTTACAGGTCCTGTTCACAATTATTCTGCAATGCCGTATCCGCAGTATTTGATTAACCAGTACGAAAGCGGCAAATATTATGTTCAACTTGGCGTATTTAGAGACATGAGCAACTTGAGTGCAGTTGTTAAAAAATACGAGAAAAAATACCCAATCAGCATTAAGGCTTCGGAAATTACATCTAATGCCTATGAACTTTTGATTGGTTCGCTTTCGGCAGATGAATATACCGCAGTTTTGAACAAGTTCAGAAAAGACGGCTATAAAGATGCCTTTGTAAAAAGCAAAAAATAGTTTTGTTTTAACAGATTGAAAGTGTAAAAATATTTGGTACAAAACAAAGCCCGAAAGTATAAAAAGCTTTCGGGCTTTTTGTTTGGCGTTTACTGCAATCCTCAAAAACGGCAAAGTCACAGCTTAATAGAAAGTATCTTAAGCTTGAGGAAAAATATCCCAAGCCTTGCGGCAAAATATCCTAAGGCTTGAGATAAAATATCCCAAGCCTTGCGGCAAAATATCCTAAGTCTTGAGAGAAAGTATCTTAAGCCTTGAGGTAAAATATCCCAAGGCTTGAGAGAAAGTACCTTAAGGCTTGCGGCAAAATATTTCAAAGCTTGAGATAAAATATCTTAAGCCTTAAGAGAAAGTATCTTAAGCCTTGAGGCAAAATATCTTAAGGTTTAAGAGAAAATATCTTAAGCCTTGGGGCAAAATATCCTAAAGTTTGAGAGAAAGAACCTTAAGCCTTGCGGCAAAATATCCTAAGGCTTAAGAGAAAATCTCTTAAGCCTTGTGGCAAAATATTCCAAGTCTTGAGAGAAAGTGTGTTTTATTTGCTGTATTTATCTTCTGGAAGAGAAACTAAATCATCAATTAAAGTGTTAAAGATTTTTGCCAGTGTTTTTAATTCTATATCAGTAATAAATCGTTTACCGGCTTCCATTTCTTGTACTGCGTTTTTATGAACATCAATTCCATGGTTTTGTAATGCTATTGCCAAATCATTTTGAGACCAGTCTTTTGTTTTTCTCAGTTTTTCTATATTTAAGCCTGCAATATTATTTCGTTCTTTTCCATTGATAAAAACTTTGTTTTTATACATTTTGACACCTTGTGCTTGTCAAAATGTATATGGTATGATAATTTTAATTGACATCTAGTAAATGTCAAAAAGCCTTTTTTTATAAATTTAACCTCGTAGTTTTATGAAATATGATAAAATTATAATCGGAGCAGGCTTATATGGTCTGTATTCTGCATTTCATTGTGGCGCAAAAAATCAAAAAATACTCGTTTTAGAATGTGATTTAACACCATTTCGTCGTGCTACGTTTATAAATCAGGCTCGTGTTCATCAGGGCTATCATTATCCGCGTTCGGTTTCTACTGCTGTGAAGTCAGCTGGATATTTTGAACGATTTAATAAAGATTTTGATTTTTGCATTAATCGTGATTTTGAGAAAATATATGCAACTTCGAGTTTGTTTTCCTGGAGTAGCGGAGAACAATTTGAGAAATTTTGTAAAGCAGCTGATATTTTCTGTGATGAAATTAATCCTGATAAATTCTTTAAGAAAGGCATGTGTGACGGAGCTTTTTTAACCCGTGAGTATACTTATGATGCAATGATTCTTAAAGATTACTTTCTCTCAAAAATTTCTGAATTAAAAAATGTAGAGATTCAATACGGTGTTCAGATTCAAAAAATAGAAAAAGCTGTTGATTTATACAAAGTTGTGATGAATGACGGAAAAGAATATGAGACTTCGTTTTTATTGAATGCGACTTATGCTTCTGCAAATCATATTCTTGAAATGCTTGATTTTGAAAAATTCGGAATTAAATATGAACTTTGTGAAATTATTTTGTGTGATGTGAATGAAAAACTTAAAAAATATGGGTTTACAGTTATGGACGGTCCGTTTTTTTCAATTATGCCGTTCGGAAAAACTGGATTGCATTCTTTAACCTCCGTTACTTTTACTCCTCACACAACAAGTTTTGATTCAGAACCGACCTTTGAATGCCAAAAAAGAAGCGATGGCTTTTGTTCTCCTGAAAGACTTGGAAACTGTAATGACTGCATTGCAAAACCTGAGACAGCTTTCCCTTATATGTCAAATCTTGCAAGAAAGTATCTGAAAGACGAGTACGAATTTTCTTATAAAAGTTCGCTTTTTTCTATGAAACCGATTTTGAAAAGTTCTGAAATTGATGATTCTCGTCCAACTGTAATCAGAACTTATTCAAAAAGTCCAACTTTTGTAAGTGTTCTTTCTGGAAAAATCAATACTGTTTATGACTTGGATGAGGTATTAGATAATGAATAAGGAAAAGAATTTTGTTTCTGCGGTAATTTATGTTCACAATTCAGAAAAAGAAATAACTGATTTTGTAAAAAATGTTGCAGCTGTTTTGGGAGAGAATTTTGAAAAGTCCGAAATAATTTGTGTGAATGATTTTTCTTGTGATAACAGTGTCCAAAAAATAAAAGAATTGAGCAAAGAAATCAAATCTCCGGCAATTTCAATTTTGAATATGAGTTATTTTCACGGATTGGAACTTTCTATGACTGCTGGAGTTGATTTGTCTATTGGGGATTTTGTCTTTGAATTTGATTCAGCATTATTGGATTTTGAAAAATCTGAAATTATGACTGTTTACAGAAAATCTTTGGAAGGTTTTGACATAGTTTCAGCAAGTTCAAGAAAAAATCAAAGAGTATCTTCAAGTTTCTTCTATTATATATTCAATAAATTCAGCAATTTTAATTATAAAATGATGACTGAAAGATTTAGGATTTTGAGCCGTCGTGTAATAAATCGCATTTCTTCAATGAATAGAACTATGCCTTACAGAAAACCTGTTTATGCGAATTGCGGTTTAAGAACTGAAAATATAATTTATGAACCAATTACTGATTTAAGAGAAAAGGAAGATTCCTATGAAAAAAAATATAGAAAGTCTTTGGCAACTGATTCTTTTATAATTTTTACTGATTTTGGGTATAGAATTTCTCTTTTTATAACTTCAGTTATGCTTTTTTTTACACTTGCAGTTGGAATTTATTCACTTGTTTATCATTTCCTAAAAAATCCAGTTGCTGGCTGGACTTCAACAATTCTTTTTATGTCCATTTCTATGTTCTTTATTTTTATGATTTTGACTTTTGTTCTGAAGTATCTGCAAATTCTTGTAAATCTTGTATTCAAAAGAACAAAATACAATTTTGAGAGCATTGAAAAATTGACGAAGTAGGAAAATCATGAAAAGTTTGGTTGGTTATACAGGTTTTGTAGGTTCAAACCTTTATGAAAATGGAAATTTTGATTTTGTTTACAATTCCAAGAATATAGAAGAAAGTTTTGGAACAAATCCAGACTTGCTTGTTTATTCAGGAATCAGTGCAGAAATGTATCTAGCAAATAATTTTCCAGAGAAAGATTTCGCGCAAATTGAGAATGCAATAGAAAACATAAAAAAAATCAATCCGAAATCTCTTGTTTTGATTTCAACTGTAAGCGTTTATGGTGAAATTTGCAAAGGCGACGAAACTACGGTAATAAGCGAAAGAGAACTTACTGTTTACGGCAAAAATCGCTTGTATCTTGAAAAATGGATAGAGGAAAATTTTTCAAATCATCTGATTGTGAGGCTTCCTGCTCTTTACGGAAAAAATCTCAAAAAAAACTTTATTTATGATTATATTCATATAATTCCGAAACTTCTGAAATACGAGAAGTTTGAAGAACTTTTTCATAAAAATAAAAATCTTTGTAATTTTTATGAAAAACAGGAAAACGGATTTTATAAGTGCAAAGAATTGACGGATGAAGAAAATAAAAATCTTATATCTTTTTTTAAGTCTGTAGGTTTTTCAGCACTGAATTTCACGGATTCAAGGTCTAAATATCAGTTTTATAATCTGAAAAATCTTTGGAATCACATTCAGAAAGCTATGGAATTTGGAATTTCAAAACTGAATATAACAGCAGAGCCTATTTCTATAAGCGAACTTTATGAGTTTTTGGAAAATAAGGAGTTTAAAAATGAACTTTCAAAAACTCCATTTGATTATGACTTGAAATCGGTTCATGCAGAAAAACTAGGCGGAAAAAGCGGATATTTATTTGATAAAGAATTTGTGAAAAAAGATATAAAGAATTTTGTGGAGTGTGAAAAATGAAAAAAAGTATCACTTTAGTTTCATTGTTTTCTGTTATTGGATTTTTATTGATTTATTTATCTTGTGCCTCTAAAAAAGTAGCTCTATTTTGTGGATGCTTTTTTTTATTATTGGATAGTACTGTTGTACTTTCTAAACTGAATTATTTTAACATAAGAAATTTAAAAGACTTGTTTGTTCTAGTATGGATGATAATTTTATTAACTTTTAATTTTTCAACAAACTCGTTTAATCCTAAAAATATTATGTATGATTCATTTCAGTCCGATTCTGAAAGTTTAGTTCAAGATATGATAGATGCCAAAAACGATGGTGTTGATACAAGAAATTATAGTCTTGGTTATTATGGCCTTGGTCGTTATGACAGGGTGAACAAGGCAACATCATTTTATATTTCTCAATATGGTCTTCAAGGAAAATTTTTTCAAACAATTTATAAAATTCCTGGAAAACATTCTATATGTGTGTTATTAACAGCTTTGGTACTGTCTTTAATTTGTTATCTTATTTCAAAAAAATATAACAGACTTTTAGCTTTTTGTTTTTTTGTAACATTTTTACTTTCTCCGTGGATAGTGAATTTTGCACGGAATCTTTATTGGGTAGAATTTACTTGGTTTATTCCTATGCTGATTGGACTGATTTGTTCCATGAACATAAGAAACAAGAAGATTTCAATAGCTTGCTACTTTGGTGCTTTTGTTTCTGTTTTAATAAAATCGCTTTGTGGTTATGAATATCTTTCTGTAATTTTAATGGGAATGATTGCTTTTTTGACAGCAGATTTGTTTGATGCAATTTGCATAAAAGATAATGATAAAGCAAAAACACTTGTAAAGCATATTTTCTTTATGGGGTTTTTTGCAGTTGCAGGCTTTGCCATTGCTCTACTTATCCATGCATACATGAAAGGCAACAGAAATATTATAGAAGGTTTGAAACTGATATATATAAATGATGTGCTTCGTAGGACTCTTGGTGGAAAAGCAGAGAATTTTCATCCAGTTTACAAAAAATCATTGGAAGCTTCGGTTATAACGGTAATAAGAATGTATTATAATTTTTATACAGAAATAATTGCAGGTTTTTCTGGAAAGTTTTTTATACCCCTGTCGATTCTTCCCATACTTATTTTTATAAATTCTTCCATTAAAGATAAAGTGAATTTACAAAAAGTAATTTTGTATTTTGTATTTTATGTAACGTGTATATCTTGGTTTGTTTTGGGGAAATCTCATTCTTATATTCATACTCATATGAATTATGTTCTTTGGTATTTTGGATTTGTTCAAGTATGCTTTTATATAGTTGCTGATGAATGTCTTTGTTTATTGAAAATGCTTTATCAAAAATTTTTTGCAAAGGAAATTTAAATATAATGTTTAAACTTTCTATCTCAAACCTTGCTTGGAATCCTGAAAACGACAATGAAATTTTTGCTCTGATGCAAGAATACGGTTTTTCAGGTTTGGAAATAGCTCCTACAAAAATATTTCCAGAAAATCCATATTCAAAACTTGAAGAAGCGAAAATTTGGACTGAAAATCTGAAAAAAGAATATGGCTTTTCTGTGCCGTCTATGCAGTCAATATGGTATGGAAAAAATGAGAAACTCTTTGGTTCAGAAAAGGAAAGAAAAATTCTTTCTGACTATACAAGAAATGCCATAGATTTCGCTTCAGTAATTGGCTGTAAAAATCTTGTGTTCGGCTGCCCAAAAAACAGAAACAAGCCTGAAAATGCAGATGAAAATGTTTCCATTGATTTTTTCAAAAGTTTGGGAGATTACGCATTTTCAAAAAACACCTGTATTGCAATGGAAGCAAATCCAGCCATTTACAATACAAATTATATAAATACTACAGAAGCGGCTTTAGATTTGATAAAAAAAGTTGACTCTGACGGTTTCAAATTGAATCTTGATGTTGGAACAATGATTCAGAATCAGGAATCAATAGATGTATTGAAAGGAAAGACAAATTTAATAAACCATGTTCACATCAGCGAGCCATTCTTGAAGAAAATAGAGAAAAAAGAACTTCATGTAAAACTTGTGGAATTTCTACGACAAGTAAAGTATAGCGGATTTGTTTCAGTTGAAATGGGATTAACAGAAAATCTTTCTGATTTGGAAGATGTAATGAGGTATTTAAGGGAGATATAATTATGGAAATAAAGAAAAATACTAGTAATTTGTATAGGGGTACCTCTTTATGCTTGGATTCGATTATTTGCAACATTTTGCGTTGTTATAGGTCATTCATGTTACTTGAATATTCAAACAAATTTCGGAGGGGTTGCGTATCAACTTCCGAATGATATTTCGCAAATTTATTTTTGCCATTTTTTTGCAGTCTTAAGAACACTTTCTGGTTGGGTTTATGGCTTTCATATGCCATTATTTTTTATTTTATCAGGAGCTGTTTTGAACATAAAACCATTAAAAACGTTTGATTCCATAGTATCCTCAAAATTCAAAAGACTGATAATACCTTTTTTTGTTTATGGTTTTCTTTTTATGTTGCCTATTAAGTTTTTAGGTAATTTCTACAATAAAGATAATTTTTTATCTGCAATTCGCTCGTTTTCTTTTGGTGGAGAGTCTGACATCTATGGTTTTTACCAGCTTTATTTTGGTGTATAACAATATTTGTTCTTCTGAAGAAATGTATGGATAGACTAAATATTAAAAGTATTTTTCTTTTGTTAATAATTTCGCTTTTTATCCAATTAAATTATCAAAAATTGTCATTTGATTTTTTTTTGCTGAAGAAAGGTTTATCATATATTTTTTATTTTTCTGTTGGATTTGCTTTTGAAAGTGTTCGAGAACAATTCGAATCAATAAATAAAAAAAATTTATGTTTTGTTTTTGTATTATTAACATTATTGATTTTTATAGATTATAAAAATTTGCTTTTTTATTCATTCCCAACAATTTTTATAAGAAGTTTTTGGATTTTTGTTTTAGGATTATTTTCTGACAAATTTTTGACTAAAATTTATGAAACAAAGATTTTAAAATTAGTTATTAGAAATCTTTTTAATATATATCTGTTTCACGATCCATTAGAATATCTTGTTTTGAGATTATTTTTTAATGGTAGATTTGAAATTTATAAAAGTTCTCTCGGTGTTATATTCTATTATGCAGTAAGAACGATTGGTGTAATAGTGTTTTCAATTATTTTGGGAGAATTTGTAAGGATGATTTTAAACAGTTTTAAAAGGAATTGTTAATGCTCTATACAAACATTTCAGGTGTTCCTGTTTTTGAATGCACGGAATACAATTCAAAGCAAAAAGATTATGTAGTTCTCATTCCAATCATAAATGAGGGCAATCGTATCCACAAAGAACTTGAATCTGCAAAGAATGCAGGGGTTTCTTCTTATGCGGACATTGTTATCTGTGACGGTGGTTCCACTGATGGATGTACAAATGAAGAAATCTTAAAAGCTCTTGAAGTAAACACTCTCCTTGTAAAAAAAGATATTGGCAAGCAGGGCGCCCAGCTTCGTATGGGATTTTATTTTGCACAGCAGCGTGGATATAAAGGAATCATAACAATAGATGGAAATAATAAAGATTCCATAGAAGATATTCCTTCTTTTATAAAAAAACTTGAGGATGGCTATGATTTGATTCAGGGTTCAAGATTTATAAAAGGCGGAAAGGCTATAAACACTCCGTTTGTTCGACTTCTTTCCGTGAAACTTATTCATGCACCAATAATTTCAATTACGGCAGGTCAAAGATTTACAGATACAACGAACGCATACAGAGCTTATTCTTCAAAATATCTATTTGATGAAAGAACAAATGTTTTTAGAGATATTTTTATGACTTATGAGCTTTTAGCATATCTTTCTGTTCGTGCAACTCAATTAGGCTATAAAGCTTGTGAAATTCCTGTAAGGAGAGAATATCCAAAAACTGGAAAGACACCGACAAAAATAAGTTTCTTTAAAGGAAATGCAGGGCTTTTGAAGATTTTATTTAAAAATTTTTTTGGTTCTTATAGACCAAATTAAAATTCTCTATACACCATAAAAAAGCGCCTTGAACCGTTCGGTTTGCAAGGCGCTTTTTGTTTTCAGCAATTCTGCCAGTATTTTCTGTTAGATAATTGTTCCAGAAGGAATAACTCCGTTTTTAGGAATTACGATAATTCCGTCTGCAACATAGAACATACCGTGGTCGCCGTCTTCAAGTTTTTGACCGGTGTGACCAATTGAACAGTTATCACCGATACGTGCATTTTTATCGATAATGCACTGTTTAATGCGGCAGTTGCGACCAATACCAATATTCGGTCTGTTCAATTTGCGGTTTTCGTCTTTTTGTTCAGGTGTTTCATAATAGTCACTACCCATACAAATTACGCCGTCAAGGAATGTTCCCGGTTCAATATTGCTGCGTACACCAACCAGCGAATTAACGATTGTTGCTTCTGTAATTACACAACCTTCGCTTGCAATAGCGCCGTTCATTGTAGAATTGGTCATTTTTGATGGCGGCAAATTGCGGCTGTGGGTAAAAATTGGTTTGTCTTCATCGTAAAAGTTAAATTTAGGGTTAATGCGTGCCAAATCAAGGTTTGCATCGTAGAAACTCTTAATTGTTCCAATATCTTCCCAGTAACCGTCATAAATGTATGAACTAACTTTGTGGTTCTTGATAGCCTGCGGAATAATTTCTTTACCAAAGTCCGTACAGTTGTTGTCAAGTACCTGATACATAGTTTCGGCATTGAAAATATAAATACCCATGGAAGCAAGGTAGTCTTTGCCCGGTGTTGCGCCTGCTGTGCGGCTTTCGTTTGGAATAATCCAGTCAGAAATATCAAGGTCTGCGGCAGGTTTTTCCATGAATTCGGTAATGCGGTTTTCTTTGTTAACCTTCATGATACCAAATCCTGTTGCGTCCTGACGTGTAACTGCTGTGGTTGCAATAGAAATTTCTGCACCAGATTCAATGTGTTTGTCCAAAAATTCTTTCAAGTCCATTTGGTACAGCTGGTCGCCGGAAAGAATAATGTAGTGGGTTGGTTTTTGAGTTTTAAAGTGTGCAAAATTTTTGCGTACTGCGTCAGCAGTTCCTTCAAACCAGCCGGAATGTTCAAAAGTCTGTTCCGCGGCAAGAATTTCAACAAAACCGCGCGAAAAAGAATCGAAGCTGTATCCGTGCGAAATATGCATGTGCAAAGAAGCAGAGTTGAACTGGGTCAAAATATAAATTTGGTTAAAACCAGAGTTGATACAGTTAGAAATCGGAATGTCGACGATTCTGTGTTTTCCTCCAAACGGAACGGCTGGTTTAGAGCGTTCTTTGGTAAGAGGGTACAAGCGGGTGCCTTTGCCACCGCCAAGAATAATAGATAAAACTCGTGTATCGGCCACTTAATTCTCCTTAAAAGTACAGTTATTCTTGATAAACTGCAACTTAACTTATTATAAACCCACTTATTTGAAAAAACAAATTTAATTTTGGCATTTTTTTTAGCTTTCAGTTGAAAAATACACTAACCATGCCGAAAATAATGCTTTTGCCAGGCGCGTATGCCGGCATGATATGGCAAAAATCAAAGCTTTTCTTTGCATGAATTGAAGCGCAAAAATCTCCAAATGTTTTGCATTTATATAGAAGAAAATCAATAACCGTTCAAGTTGAATTCAGGCGGCATTTAGTTCAATTTTGCCATTAACATTTTTTTTCAAAAACCGATAATCAAAATAACTGGCAAAATGCCGGGGAAAAAAAATTGCAAATACTGGCAAAGGGCAGGCAAAGCCCGCAGCTTTTTTATACTTGGGGAGGCCTTTTATATGGTTCAAGGTTGGTACACTGGTGCAAGCGGCATGGTTGCACAGCAAAACCGATTAGACGCAATTGCAAACAATCTTGCAAACGTTGACACCACCGGCTATAAACGCGACGTAGCCGTAAATAAGAATTTTTCTGAACTTTTGTTGCGCCGAATGAACGATGACGGCGTTTACACCTTTTGGGGCGGTTCTGCAGATGTTGCACCAATTGTCGGTAAAGTTGGCTTGGGCGTAGAAACAAACGAACTTTACACAGTCTTTGAACAGGGCTCTTTTAAAAATACCGGTGCCGCTACAGACATTGCTCTTGCAGGCGAAGGCTTTTTTACCGTTCAGACACCGGCTGGCGAACGCTACACACGCGCCGGCAATTTCATGATTGGTAAAGAAGGCATTCTTGAAACAAAAGAAGGCTACCCGGTTGTCGGCGAAAACGGAATTATCCGCGTAACTGATAAAAATTTCAAAGTGAACGACGACGGCGTAATTACTACAAGCGACGATCAGGTGGTTGACCGCTTAAAACTGGTTCGCTTTGACAATGAACGCTACCTTAAAAAACAGGGCGAAAATCTTTGGGCTAGCAACGAAATTTCTGGACCGGCTTACATTGCAGAAGGCAAGGAAAGACCAGACCTTTTGCAGGAATACGTAGAAACTTCTAACGTAAACGTTGTAAACGAAATGGTGCAGATGATTGAAGTTAACCGCGCTTATGAAGCAAACCAGAAAACCATTCAGTCTGAAGACACAATGATGTCAACTTTATGGTCTCGCGTTGCAACTTTGCGCTAGTTTTTTAGCAGTGCGTAAAACTGAAAAATAAAAGGAAATACAGATGGTCAGAAGTTTATGGACAGCAGCAACCGGAATGAACGGTCAGCAGGCAAATATCGATACAATTTCAAACAACCTTTCAAACGTAAACACAAGCGGTTATAAAAAACAGCGTGTTGAATTTGAAGATTTAATTTATCAGAACGTAAAACTTGCAGGTACACCGGCAACAGAAGATACTGTTACGCCTGTAGGTATTCAAATGGGTAGCGGTGTAAAAGTTGCCGCAACCCAGCGCATGTTTGATCAGGGTTCTTTGCAGCATACCGAAAACGCAACAGACCTTGCAATTCAGGGCGAAGGTTTTTTCCGGGTTCAGCAGTACGACGGAAGCTACGCATATACACGCGATGGTTCTTTCAAGATTGATTCAAACGGTCAGCTTGTTACTTCAAACGGTCTGCGCGTAATGCCGGAAGTTGTAATGCCTGAAGGATTCCGCCTTGAAACTTTGGCAATCAGCCGCGACGGCCGCGTAAGCGTAAAAGTTGCAGGCGAAGACGACCCTGTTGACGTCGCCCAGATTGAACTTTACCGTTTTCCAAACCCGGCTGGCTTAACTGCTGATGGCGACAATCTTTTTAAGGTAAGCAACGCAAGCGGCGACCCAATTGCCAACCGTCCGGGCTTTGACGGAATGGGTCAGACACACCACAAATTTTTGGAAATGTCAAACGTTTCTACCGTAAACGAAATGGTACAGATGATTGTTGCCCAGCGCGCTTACGAATTCAGTTCTAAGGCAATTCAGACAAGCGACAACATGCTTTCTACGGCAGCAAACTTGAAACGCTAAATTAACTAAAAAGGAAGGAACTGGCTAAAAAGTATTGTCATGCTGAATTTATTTCAGGGTGACAATATGAATTATACTTTCAGTTCTTACTGCTAAATATGGCTTTTGCAGATTTTTGCAGAAGCCAACCTTAAACCCACGAGGGAAAATATGGCTTCGACTTTAGACATGGTAAATGCATATTCCGGCTTTTCAAAAGGCGTAAACATACCAACCGGCGGCGTTGCAGGTTTTTCTGCCGGTAACGTAGCCCGCGATCAGGAAGAAACTTCAAAGTTTCAGGCTTTGATTGACAGTATTAACAGCGAAGCCCAGGCTGCAAAAGCTGAAAAAACTAATCCGGGTTTAAGCACATTGTCAACTTCGCAGATTGCACAAAGCAGCCGCCTGACCGGCGATTATACAACCGGCATGGCAAACGCCTTTACCAGCGAAAGCGACAAAGCGGCGCTGCCAAGCGGGGCTGCTGCTAACGCGAAAGGTGCACACGGCAAAAGCGCTGATAAAAAAATTGATAAAACCAGCAAATTGTACGAACAGGCACTTGAACTTGAATCGTATTTTGTAAAAATTATGCTTTCTTCCATGCGCAACACCGTAAGCAAAACAAATCTTTTTGGCGAAAACAATTCTTACGCCCGGGATACTTACGAAGATATGCTTTACGATGAACTTGCCGGAAGCATTACAAAAGCTGCCGGTTTTGGTCTTGCTGACCAGATTTACCTTGATTTGATGGGCTGACGTTTTTATAAAAACGTCTGTCTTAAACACGGTGGCGGTTAAAGCTGATGCTTCGCCGTTTTTAAGGTTTACAATAAAATTTAAATGCCAAAAATCCGCTTAAAAAAGGCGGATTTTTTTGTACCAGAATGAATTTTTGCTGGTTGCCCGCATTTTTTTATTGCCGGCATATTTTGCAATATTGCACGTTTTTTTACCGGGCGGGCGCGCACAGTATTTGTCATGCGGAATTTACTAGCCTTCGGCGGCTGTGCACAGTATTCGATTTGTTATCAAAAACAGATTCCGAAACGAGTTCGGAATGACAAAACTTTAAAACTCGACATTCAGGCTAATTTAAAATTGCGGGCTTAGATGGTATTTATTTGACAAATAAGTTATGTGTTAATTATATTGTAATTATGGATGAGATTATTTTTGAATGGGATCCAGTAAAGGCAAAGCTAAACTATGCCAAACATAAAGTAACTTTTGAAGAAGCTAAAACTGTGTTTTATGATGAAAACGCCATATTGATTTCAGACCCTGATCATTCAAGTTTAGATGAAGATAGATTTGTTATGCTTGGTTTAAGTTCTGAATTGCATATATTGTTGGTCTGCCATTGTTATAGAGAAAATGACAGAATTAGAATTATTTCAGCAAGAAAAGCTGATTTGCAAGAAGCAAACCAGTATGGAGGTATTTAGATGAGAGACCATTACGACTTTTCAAATGGAATTAAAAACCCATATGCAGACAGATTAAAAAAACAGATAACAATTAGGCTTGATGATAAAGTAATAGAATATTTTAAACAAATGGCAGAAGAAACAGGTATGCCGTATCAGAATATTATTAATTATTATCTGCTTGAATGTGTAAAAGAAAATAAACGTATGGAAGTTGCTTTTACAAAATAGGAGCCCGGTTTAAGGGAATGTGAAGGGCTTCCTTTACAGTTCTTTATATAAAATTTAAAATTGCGGGCTTGTTATTGAAAAATTGCAAATGCAAAAATAAGGCAGTTGTAAAGTGAATGGACAAGCCAGCTGCAAATAATATTGGTTTGTTTTGCCAGCCGCCGCAAAACTGAACCGGCAAAAAGGGCGTTTAATACGGCAAGAATTCCCAAATATCTGTGGGCAAGGGCAAATAAAAGCACGCATAAAATTTCTGCGGCAATTTGGAAAATTTTATAAAATCTGGCGTTTTTGCTTTTCAATTTTGTGTTTTCAATTAAAAATTGAAAACTTTCAGGCAAATACAAGCGGTAAAGGCATTCTTCAAATGCGGCGGCGCAAAAAACGCCTGCAAAAAACAAAATCCACCGGGCGTTGGTTTTGCTTGGTGCTGCCTGCAATTTGCTGCTAAACAAAAGCGAAACTACCGTCCAAAACGCCACAATTGCAGAAAAAGTGATAAAACTTTTTGCAATGCAAGTTTTAATACTGGGCTTTGTTTTTTGCAGATTATTTGAAAGGCTACGATTATAAAAAACGCAAATTACGCAAAAAATCGTGCACCAGAAAATAAAATACAAAATTGCCGTCAGGCTAAAATTGGGAAACTGATATAAAAATTCGTTAAAATTTTCCGGCTGAACGGCGGACGAATCTTGCCGGATGAAGATTGGCGGCAAAATCAACGCGCCAGAAACATACAAAAAAATTATGGCAAAAAAAATATTTTTTCGGTTTAACACGCCAAAAGCTTAGCATTTTGTGTGTTTTTGTGCCATGCGTCGTAAAAACAGAAAAAAAAATGAAGCCCGGCTAAAAAAATTGAAGTTCCGCTAAAAATCTTTTAAATTTCATCAAGTAAAACTTGCGCCCTGTGGCAAATGGTGAGATAATAAAAAGAATACTGAAAGGCGGTTTTTGATGAAAAAAAAGTTTTCCACCAAAGTAAAATTTTATACAACAGGTTTTGATTCTGGCTTTAGTTTTCGCCAAATGCGTTTGGTCTGGAAGCTTGGAAATATTGCCGATGTTGCCGACGCCACCGTTTTGTTCTGGTCGTTGCCTTCAATCAACAAAGCAATTGCAACTGTTGTCAGCAAAGCCACTTCTACCGGCAGCATTCATCTGCCAAAAACAAAAGATTTTTTAGACCAGTTATATGCTTACCGTTCAAAAATTGAACTTGATCCGCCGCTAAAAGCCGGTATTAAAAATACTTCTTTTTTGCGCGTAGGACAAAAACTGCGCATTGTTTTGCCACAATACGGTATTTTTTCGGCAAATGTGCTTAAAAACGAAGGTTTTTTAACAATCAGCTATCCAAAACCAATTAAAAACCAGTACCGCTGCTTTGAATGGGTTAAAAAAACTGTAACCGTTTATTTCTGGCGCAAAAACGACGCCGGCTATATGTTTGATACGCGTGTTGGCGGCGCCGGTCATTATCAGGGTATGCCGGTACTTTTTCTGGAACATTCTACCAATTTGCAGCGCTCGCAGAAGCGTAAAAGCATCCGCTGTCCGTGTTCCATCAATGCGGATTTGTATTTGCTTTCCGATGTAAAGGTAAGAAGCCCGCGCTCGCCGGAAACAGAAAAAGGCATCAAGTGTTTGATTGAAGATTTGTCAGAAGACGGCGCGCTTATTCGCATTGGCGGCAAAGGCCACAACGGAATGGGCATAAAAATTCAGTTTATGCTTGGCACTAGCCAGATTGTAATGAGCGGCACGGTAAAAAGCATAGAATATAACGAAACCATTAATCAAAGCCGCCTGCATTTTCAGTGCGATGTGGTCGACGACAATATGCGCCAGATTATTTCTATGTACGTTTATTCGGTTATACCGGAAGAACAGAAGCAGGCTTTTGACGCAATCAGCTTAATTGAAAACGATGAAGAGGGCGGCAGCGATGACGATGATGTTGCCGAACTTGAAGAAGTTTAAATCTTTTATAAATTTTCAATAATTTTTTACAAGAATTGCCAAATTTTTTGTTTTTAGGCAAATGTTTTTGCATGGAAATAATACAAAAGCTTTGGCAGTTTGTAAAAAAAATTTCATTAGTTTCTCTTTGCGCATTTTTTTTAGCAGTTTTCTTTTATTCTTCAGTTTTTATTTCTTCAATTATTGGCGCGGTTTTATGCGGCGTTTTGGCAATACTTGCAGTTTTTAATAAAATCAGCAGAAAAATTATAATTTGTGCGCTTGTTGCCGGTATTTTGTGTATTTTTGTGCTTTTTAATTTGCAAAATCAGCAGAAAAATGTAATTTCGCTAATTGAAAATGAAAAAATTACCGGCATATACGGCTTCTGCACAAATTCGCCGGTAAAAACTGAAAACGGCAGCTATCTGGTTACAATACAATGTTTTGCTGTAAGCGGTGAATTGCAGAAATTTAAAATCATTTGCGGTGCAAAAGGTTTTGCTGCCGTAATTTTACCCCAGAATATTGTAGAAAATTATTATCCGGGAAAAATTGGCACAGATTTTGCGGCGGGTACAGCTACCGGCAGCACAGCTGTAAAATCTGAAGGCGCTGTTTTTGGGGCAAATGATAAAGACAGCGGTAAAAAAAGCGGCGCATTTTCTGCAAACGGCGATTTTTTGCTTGTTGATACCGGCTTACCGGTTGCGTTTTACGGCAATTTTTCCAAAAACGGCCAGCAAAGCATAAAATATTTTTATGCACAAAATGCCGCAAATGTAAATTCTTCAATTATAAAAACTTACGCCAAACACCCAAAATGGCGGCAAAACAAAATATTGGGTAAAATTTGCCAAATGCGCGGTATTGGGCGCATAAAGCTAAAAAAAATCCTTTACAGTTTTGGCAAAGCTGGCTGGTTTTTGCTTGCATTATTTTGCGGCAGCAAGGAATATTTAGACCCGTTTTTAAAACAAAACTTTTTGCGCGCCGGTGTAAGCCACATTCTGGCACTTTCTGGCTTGCATTTGTCTTTGGTGGCAGGCGGCGCAAAAAAGATTGCCGGTATTTTTGCCGGTGCAAAACTTGCCGCATTTATAATTTTCATTTTTGCATGGGCTTTCGTTTTGTTTGCTTCAAGTGCGCCGTCGCTAAACCGGGCGCTGCTTTTTGTATTTTTCAATATTTTTGCAAAAAAACTGTGCGTAAAGCCAGTTTTAACCAAAGTTCTGGCACTTTCTTTTATTTTACAGCTGGTTTGCAATGTCCGGCAGGCACAAACCGGCGCTTTTTTGCTCAGTTATGGTGCAATGCTTGGAATTGCACTAATTTTGCCGCTTATTGCAAAAAAAATTGAAAAACTGCCGAAAATTCCGCAAAAAATATGCAGTACGCTTGCAACCTGTTTTGCGGCACAATGCGGAACTTTTCCGCTGACGCTGATTTTGTACAAAAGTTTTGTGCCTTTCGGCATATTTGCTTCGTTTTTGCTAATTCCGCTGGTTTCGGTATTTTTGATTTTGGGCGTGGTCTGCACACTTATTGCATATTTTTTGCCGTTCTGCGTGCCGTTTTTGTACCAAATATTGAACTTTTTTTACAATTCAATTGCGCTTATAGCCCAATTTTTTGCAAATTTGTTCAGCGTGAACTTTTAAAATTCAATTTGGCTGAAATTTACAGAATTTTTACAATTTGGGGCTACTTGATAGGGCGCAAAATAATGTTTAAAATAGAAAAAATTAGGTATTTTTGAGGAGTTTTTGTGAGTTCAAACGTAAAAGTTGATTACGATTCGCCTGCTTCGTTAAAAGAATTTCTAGACCAGCACGGTCTTGCAATGCAGAAAAAATTCGGTCAGAACTTTTTGATAAATTCTGCGGCACGCAAAAAGCTTGTGGACGCACTGGAAGTTGAACAGGGCACAAGCGTTTGGGAAATTGGCCCGGGGCTTGGCGCGATGACTTACGATATTTTGAATCGCGGTGCAGATTTAACGGCATTTGAAATTGACCACGGTTTTGCTTCTATTTTAAAAGAATTTTTTGGCGAAATGGATAATTTCTGCCTTGTTGAAGGCGATGTTCTTAAAACCTGGAAAAAACACCTTGAAAATACAAAACAGCCTGAACGTCTATTTGGCAATTTGCCATACAATATTGCGGCAACCATTTTTGCCGACCTTATAACCGCCGGCGTGCGATTTGAAAAAGGTGTAATCACCGTTCAAAAAGAAGTTGCAATGCGTATGTGCGCCGCGCCGGGCAGTGACGATTATTCTTCGCTGGCGGTGCTTTGTCAGTGGGCGTATGATGTTACGCCTTTAATCGATTTGAGCGGCGGTTCTTTCTGGCCACGCCCGAATGTAGACAGCCGCGCGGTAAAATTCGTAAAAAAACAGGATTTTCCGCGATGTAACGATGCAGCGTTTTTTTGCCGTATGCAGCGCGCGCTTTTTGCGTTCAGGCGGAAAACCATTAAAAATAACTTGGGCGCATTTATGAACAGCAGCGAAAAAGCAGAAATTGCCTTGCAAAAAGCCGGCATCGACCCGAAACTGCGCGCCGAAACCTTAAAAATTGACGATCTTTTGCGTCTTAGCGACGTTGCAGGAGAATTGATGTGAGCATTGCCGAAAATATTCAGAAAATTCGCGCCCAAATTGACCAAACCGCAGCAAATTGTGGCAAAAATCCTCAGAATGTTGCCCTTATGGCAGTAAGCAAATTTCATCCGGTAGAAGAAATTGAGCAGGCTGTTTTAGCCGGTCAGAAACTTTTTGGCGAAAACCGCGTGCAGGAAGCCTGCGAAAAGTTTCCCCAGCTTCTGGAAAAATACAGCGATATTGAGCTGCACATGATTGGGCATTTGCAGCGCAACAAGGTTAAGGATATTGTAAAAATCGCCAGCTGCATTCATTCGGTGGACAGCGTTGAGCTTATTAAAGAAATTGAAAAACAGACGGCGAAAATTGACAAAAAAATGCGTATTTTTTTAGAAATTCATACCGGCGAAGATACAAAAAGCGGCTTTACCAGCGAAAGCGATGTTGAAGCTGCCGTTGAATTTGCAAAAGATTGTCCTCACATTGAAATCTGCGGTTTAATGACCATGGCGCCGTTAACCGAAGATGAGGAAATCATTAAAAATTCTTTTTTGCAGGTTGCGGCGCTGGCGCAAAAACTGAACCAGAAATACGCCGGCTTTGCCAATTGTTCATTCAGCCAGCTTTCTATGGGAATGAGCGGCGATTTTGCCTATGCAATTGAAGCCGGTTCTACCGTTGTGCGCGTTGGTACAGCAATTTTTGGCGAAAGAAATTACAACAAGTAAAAAAGCGAAAAAAATATGAATAAATTGAAGAAAAAATTGGCGTTTTTGCTGATATTTATGTTTTTGGCGGCGCCGTGTCTTGTTTTTGCAGACGACGAGCACGAACCGGAACCGTATACGCCTGCGGAATTCAGCCAGGCAACCTTGAATTTGCGGCGCGGCGAAATTGTTACGTTTGGTTCGCTGCCTTTTACCATGATGTGGGCTGGGGCAGGTTATTCTGTTTTCAGGTATTTTAACCACGACATGCAAAGCGAATATGCGCCAAGTTTAATAACCAAAAATTCCAACGCTAATTTTTCCAAAAAAGAACAAAATGCGATAATTATTGGCGCGGCTGGCGCAAGTTTGGTAATTGGGCTTGCCGATTTTATCGTCGGACAGGTTTTGCAGAATCTGGAAGAACAGAACAGCCAGAATGCCAAAAATGAAGATTTTTTAGACCCGGATATTACGATTATTCCGGTTTTTCACGACAAAAATTAACAAAAAGGAAATTTTATGCCCCTTTTATCTATAACTGTTGCAGATTCCATCGTTGTGCCTGTGCGTCTTGATGCATATATCGCCTCAATTCCTAACGGTATGCCGCGTTCCCGGCTTAAAAATTCTCTTACAAGCCTAACTTTGAACGGCAAGCCTTCAAAACTTTCTAAAAACGTAAAGGCTGGCGACAAAATTGAAATTACCTGGGAAGAAGCCAAGCCCGAAAATCTTGAAGGCGAAGATATTCCTTTGGAAATTGTTTATGAAGATGAAAATGTTTGCGTTGTAAACAAAAAACAGGGCATGGTTGTGCATCCGGCGGCAGGCAACTGGTCGGGTACGCTGGTTAATGCGCTGCTTTTTCATAATGGCGTTGCGCCCACAGCTTTTTCAGCTGAAGAAAATAGTGCGCTTTTGCGCCCCGGCATTGTTCACCGTCTTGATAAAGATACTTCCGGCGTAATTATCAGCGCCAAAAACCGCGATTCTCTTTCGTGGCTGCAAAACCAGTTTCAAAGCCGGCGTGTAAAAAAAGAATATGTGGCAATTGTTATTGGTCGCCCAAAAGAACCGCATGGCAGCATAAAAACCGGTATTTGCCGCGATACCCGGAACCGGAAAAAATTCACCACCTGTGATATTGATAAAGGCAAATTTGCCCACACAATTTATCGATGCGTGGGTGTTTTCGGTCCGTATTCGCTGATGAAGCTTAAATTAAAAACCGGGCGCACTCACCAAATTCGCGTACACATGAAATATTTGGGCTGCCCGATTTTGGGCGACCCGATTTATGGTAAAAAAGATGCTGTTTTTGACAGCGCAACTTTAATGCTTCATGCAAAAACTTTGGGCATTCGTTTGCCAAACAGCGAAGAATTTTCTCAGTTTAGTGCGCCTATTCCGCGGCGATTTAAAAAAGTGCTTAAAAAACTGCACGAAATGTATGAAAAACAGCCGTGGTCTTATGTGTAACGGCGTAAAAATTATTTATCAGTGCAGCGATTTTGTTGTTGCAGAAAAACCGCATAATTTACCGACCGCGCCCTTAAAAGAAGGCGAAAATAATACCGCGCTTGAAGAAGTACTGCGGCAGTTTGAAGCCGGGCGCAGTGTTTTAGGCAAAAAAAACGTGGAACACGGGCTGGTTCACCGGCTTGATACCGCAACGCACGGGCTTTTTGTGGTTGCCCTTAATCAGCCGGCTTTTGATAGTCTTTGGACTCAGCAGCAGCAGGGCGCTTTTATAAAAATTTACACCGCGTTTTGCAGCAAACAGAAAAATCCGGATTTTCCTGTTTGCAATTTTGTTACTTCCTCAGGTGAAAAAATAACTTCGCTTTTCAGGTATTATGGAAAAGGGCGTAGTGAAGTACGACCGGTTGCTTGCAGCGAAAAATGCGGCAAAGCGGCTGCAAAAAAAGCTGAACACGGCGAATACACTACGATTATTGAAAAAATTGAAGAATTTAACGGTTTTTGTCCGCAGATTTATGAAAATTTCAAAATATATTCTGTTCAATGCGCCCTTAGCAAAGGTTTTAAGCATCAGATACGCGCCCATCTTGCCTGGGCTGGGTTGCCAATTATTGGCGATTTTTTATATTGCCCGGCTTATAAGCAATATGCAGCCCGGCAAAATATCGCAGAAAACTTTTTAAATGGCGCAAATGCCGGATTATGTCAGGATTCCGAAAATTTTCAAAATATTCCGCTTCAATTACACGCAACACAATTGCATTTTTTGCATCCAAGTACCGGCGAACCGTGTAATTTTTCAATTGACCCAAAACCAAGCTTTTAAATACTGCCCGAATTGGACAAAATAAGCAAGCTAAGCTGAAAAACACACAAGCCGTAATATATTTCTATTTAGCTGTAATGTATTACAGTTGCGTTGTAATACATTACAGCTTGTGCAATTTTTCTGTTTTTCTTCTGCTAAAAATTAAGCATTCGCCGGTAAAATTGTACACTTTTGCTTTAAGAATTTTTTAACTTCCGCAACAAGGTAGAAGGAACCTGTTACTACCAGAATATTTCCGCTTTTTGCGGCATCTTTTACCGCGCTTTCAATCGTTTTTTCAAAATCTTCACTTATGGAATAGTTTACGCTGTGGTTTTGACAGAGGGGCGCAAAAGCGGTTAAAAGACGGCTTAAATCGCTTTTTTTTATGTCGCCGGGCTTAGTTAAACTGATTTGCTGCGGTTTGTTTTTTTCTTCGTCAAAAAAAACAGGCGCAATATTTTCAATGTCTTTGTCGGCGGCGCAGGCAAACAACAGATTATATTTTTTGCCGGCGAAAATATCGTTATAGGTTTGCATGCAAAGGGAAACGCTGTTTACAGTATGGGCGCCATCTAAAACAATGGTTATCTTGTCTGAATTTTTATACATAATGTCTAAAATTTCAAATCTTCCAGATAAAAACGCCCGCTCCAAACCTTTTTCAATTGTAGTTTCTGATATTTGCGGCATGGCACATTTTACGGCAAGGGCAGCTAAAGCGGCATTTTGTGCCTGAACTTCACCAAAAAGCTGCAAATTGGCGCATATTTTTCTGCTAAAAGCCGGTTTGGTACAGTTTTCAAATATGAAATTACCAAAATCAATTTCTACCATGTTTTTGCCGTTTTTATGCTGATGTTTTATGCTTTTTGCCGCATTTTTCAGCAAATATACTGGCGAATTGTTTGATTTTGCAGTCTGCAAAAAAACTTTTTCAGCTTCTTCTTTTTGAAAGGCAACGCAAACAGGCACGCCGGGTTTAATAATTCCGGCTTTTTCGCCTGCTATTTGTTCAATTGTGCTGCCCAAATATTCGGTGTGTTCAAGTTCAATTGGCGTTAAAACGCTTGTTTTGGGCAAAAGAACGTTTGTCGCGTCAAATCTTCCGCCCAAGCCGGTTTCAAAAACAGCCCACTGGCAGTTTTGATTTTTGAAGCATAAAAATGCAAAAAGAGTCAATAATTCAAACCATGAAGCCTGATTTAAATCCATTTTGTCAAGAATTTCCGTATTTTCTTCAATAAACTGAATTAGCTGGCTTGCGGATTTCTGATAAATTTCGTGACTGAAACTTTCGCCTGCGTTTGTAACTCGTTCCAAAAAATTGAGGATGTGGGGCGAAGTGTACAAACCGCAGTCAAAGCCAGCCTGCCGTAAAATTGCGCTGCACATTGTAGAAACTGAACCTTTGCCCTTTGAGCCTGCAACGTGAATGCTGTTATAGCTGTTTTGCGGATTTTGCAGTTTTTCTGTTAAATATTTGATTGTATCGAGTGAAAAAGTACCGATTTTGCGTTGTTTTTCGTAATTCGTGGCGGATTCAAGCCATGTTTCAAAGCCAATAATTGAAATATCCATTTTGCCATTCTAGCATATAAAAGAACTTTGATATATAATTGATATTATGTCATTAGAAAAAAATCTTTTGCCCCAGAATTTGCAGGGCTTTAAAATACATTTTGTTGGAATTAAAGGCACCGGAATGGCGGCTTTAGTTGAAATTTGTTACGCCCGGGGCGCTGTTATTACGGGCAGCGACGTGCCGGAACGTTTTTACACCGACGCGATTTTGGAAAAATTAAACATCAAGCCGTTTACAAGCTTTTCTGCCCAAAATGTTGCGGACGATGTTCAGCTTGTAATTTATTCTTCTGCCTACAAACTTGACCAGAACCCCGACCTTATTGAAGCCCAGAAAAAAAACATACCGATTTTGCTTTATACCCAGGCTTTGGGCGAAATAAGCGCGCTTACTTACAGCTGTGGCGTGTCTGGCGTGCACGGAAAAACCACAACTACCGGGCTCGTCGGTACGCTTATAAAATCCCTCAATTTGCCTGCGCAGGTTTTAGCCGGAAGTATTATCAGTTCCTTTGATGATAAATGTACCCTTAATAACGGCAACGATTTTTTTGTTGCAGAAACCTGCGAATACCAGCGGCATTTTATGGCTTTTCATCCGCAGAAAATTATTTTAACCAGCGTTGAAAGCGACCACGAAGATTATTATCCGACTTACGAATCCATTCGCGATGCATTTGTTGATTATGCAAAACTTTTGCCGGCCGGCGGACAGCTGATTTATTGTGCAGACGAAGCCGGTGCGTGCGAAGTTGCAGAAATTATAGAAAAACAGCGTCCAGATGTTGAGTTAATTCCTTATGGCGTAACGGCTAAAGGCGATTATCAGCTTACAGTTGGAAAAATTGAAGACGGCAAACAGTATTTCAGGATTGCCGCCTTTGACGGGGATTTTTATTTAAAAGTTCCCGGCATTCATCTTTTGCGCAACGCCACCGCCGCCTGCGCCTTAGCCTGCGAACTTTTAAAAACTTCAGCCCAGCAGAAAGCTTCAGCAATTCCGGGAATGACAGAAACATTCCTTTGCCTTAAAAACGGTTTCGCGTCATTTTGCGGTGCAAAACGCCGCAGCGAAATTATTTCCATGCTGAAAGCGCCTGCAAAAAAAGCCGTTCAAGATGAAAAAATTCTTCAAAATCTCCAGAATGTCAAAAATAAAGGCATTCTGGTAATGGACGATTACGCACATCACCCGACGGCGATAAAAACCACCCTTGAAGGATTGCGCCTTTTTTACCCGGATCGCCGCATTATTGTGGATTTTATGTCGCATACGTACAGCCGTACTGCCGCGCTTCTGGATCAGTTTGCGGCAAGTTTTTCTGCGGCGGATGTTGTAATTCTGCACAAAATTTACCCTTCGGCACGCGAAAAATACGACGGAACGGTTAACGGCAAGGTTCTTTTTGAAAAAACAAAAGAAAACCACAAAAATGTAGTTTATTACGAAGAAATTCTGGACGCTTTGCCTTACGTAAAGGAAATTTTGCAGGACGGCGATTTGTTCATAACGATGGGCGCCGGCGATAACTGGAAAATTGGTAAAGCAATTGTTGATGATTTTGAAAAATTAGAAAATTAGACAAAATTACTAAAATAGAGATTTTAGAATATCTGGAGATTTTTATGAAAAGTATGACAGGTTATGCCTTTGAAGAATGGCATGGCGAAGATATTTCGATTTCGGTAGAGATTAAATCGTATAATTCGCGGTTTTTAGATTTGTCTGTTAATTTGCCTTCGTTTTTTAGCCGGCTTGAAATGCCGGTGCGCGAAAAAATTGCGGCTGCAATTGCCCGCGGTAAAGTTGATGTTTTTATAAAAATTCGCGAAAAAAACTCAAAGCTTTCGGTTTTGGCTGATACCGGCGCTGCAACTGCCTACGCTGCCGAAATTAGCCGCATTGCACAGGCGCTTGGACGCAGCGAAGCCGTGCCTTTGGAACTGATTATTCAGCAGGAAGGCGTTTTGAACGTGCAGCGCGAATACGACAACGAATATTACTGGTCGCTGCTGCAGCCGGTTTTGGACAGGGCGATTTGGCAGTTTGTGGCAGACCGCCAGCGCGAAGGCGACAATTTGTGCGCCGATATTAAGAAAATGTTTGCCAAAATTGAAGACTGCGCTGAATTTTTTACCCAGTGGCAGCCTAAAATGGAAGAAATTTTCAAGATAAATGTCGTTAAGCGCTTTGAAGAAGTTTTGGGCGACGCCGTTGATGAGGGCAGGGTTTTACAGGAAGTTGCGGCGCTGCTGGTAAAATATACCATTAACGAAGAAATTGTCCGCCTTAAAAGCCATATTCTTGCTGCAAAAGAAGAAATTGAAAAAAATCCGGCGCCAGGAAGAAAACTGGATTTTATCTGTCAGGAAATGAACCGCGAAATCAATACAATTGGTTCTAAAAATCAGTTTTCTGAAGTTGGTGCAATGGTAATTGCAGCAAAAGATGCGCTGGAAAATATCCGCGAGCAGATTAGAAATATTGAATAATTGAAGATTTTTCGGCAAAATGAATAATTTTTCAGTTTAATAGAAAATAAAATGCAAAACAGGTTTTATGTAAGCCATAATATTTGAAAATTGCAAAAGCATTTTGCATCTGAACGGTTTTAAATTTTCAGTTTGCAGGGTGTTTTTGCCTGAAAATTTTTATTTAGGCTTTGCATAATTCAAAATCTGCCTTAAGAATTTTAGAGAAATTTGATAGAATGGAGAAAAAAGTTATGGGCGAATACAAAATTCCGAAAAATAAAGAACTTAGAATTGCAATTTCCGGCAAAAGCGGCTGCGGCAATACAACCGTAAGCACTTTGCTTTCTCAAAAATTGAACGTTACTTTAATCAATTTTACTTTTCGTCAGCTTGCCGCAGAAAAAAATATGACGTTGGCACAGATTCTGGAAGCTGCAAAAAAAGATGACAGCTTTGACCGTCTGGTAGACAGCCGTCAGGTTGAGCTTGCCAGAAAAGAATCATGCGTGCTTGGTTCGCGGCTTGCCGTATGGATGCTGAAAGAAGCCGATTTTAAGGTTTTTTTGCTAGCAAGCGAACAGACCCGTGCCGAACGCATTTTAAACCGTGAAGGCGGCGATCTGAAAGAAATTATGGCTTTTACCCAAAAACGCGACGCCGAAGATTCGGCACGCTATATGCAGCTTTACGGCATTGATAACAGCGCTTACGATTTCTGCGATTTGGTAATTGATACTGCAAAATACAACCCGGACCAGATTGTTGAATTGATTCTGCAAAATCTTGCACAAAAACAACTTGTTGTTGCTGAATAAGGCAGAAAAACAAGGTTCTTAAATATTTTGGCTTGACAAAGCTTTATAAATATTTAAAAATACTTAAAGAACTTTAATAATGCTTAAGGAGAAAACAATGGGAAAGACTATTGCAGAAAAAATTTTCGACAGTCATCTTGTAGATAAACCTTTCGACGATACTTGGGTTGTTAAACTTGACCGCGTATTTTGCCACGAAATTACAACACCGGTTGCCATTAACGATTTGGCACATAAAAAACTTGACCGGGTTTTTGACCCGACCAAAATCAAGGCTGTTATTGACCACGTAACACCGGCAAAAGATTCTAAAACTGCTTTGCAGGGAAAGATTTTGCGCGACTGGGCACGCCGCCACGATATTAAAGACTTTTTTGATATTGGTGCAAACGGTGTTTGTCACGCCATTTTCCCTGAAAAAGGTTTTGTTCGTCCCGGATTTACAGTAATTATGGGCGACAGCCACACTTGTACGCACGGTGCATTTGGTGCATTTGCTGCCGGCGTTGGTACAACCGACCTTGAAGTAGGTATTTTGAAAGGTGTCTGTTCTTTTAAGGAACCGAAAACCATTAAATTCGTTCTTAACGGAAAACTTAAAGATGGCGTTTATGCAAAAGATGTGATATTATTCATTATTGGTCAAATTGGCGTAAACGGTGCAACCAACTGCGTTATGGAATTTACCGGTCCGGTAATTGATGCCATGAGTATGGAAGCACGCATGACACTTTGTAACATGGCAATTGAAGCTGGCGGAACATCGGGAATTTGTATGCCTGATGCAGTTACAGTTGATTATTTGTGGCCATTTATTAAAGACGAATATGCAACAAAAGAAGCTGCACTGGCTGATTACAGCAAATGGACTTCTGATGCTGATGCAAAATACGAAAAAGTTTACACTTTTGACCTTTCTGACTTGCAGCCAATGGTTACTTACGGCTATAAACCGGATGAAGTTAAAACTGTTGCCGAAATGGAAGGCACAAAAATTGATCAGGTTTATATTGGTTCTTGTACCAACGGCCGCATTGAAGACTTGCGTGTTGCCGCAGAAGTGCTTAAAGGCAACCATATTGCAGACAATGTTCGTGCAATTCTGGCACCTGCAACACCAAAAGTTTACAGTCAGGCACTTGAAGAAGGCATTATTGCAATCTTTATGAACGCCGGTTTCTGTGTTACAAACCCAACTTGCGGTGCCTGTTTGGGTATGAGCAACGGCGTTTTGGCTGAAGGCGAAGTTTGTGCAAGTACAACAAACCGCAACTTTAACGGAAGAATGGGTAAGGGCGGTATGGTTCATCTGATGAGCCCGGCTACAGCTGCTGCAAGTGCAATTAAAGGAACAATCTGCAATTCTAAATTGTGGAAATAGTTTTAACAGAAGCTTTTGCATTGCTTTGGTTTATGCGGCAGATTTTCTTTTTTTCAATTTGAAAATAAAGAAAGCCTGCAATTTAAAGCACAACTTGTTGCTTAAACGCGTAAAAGCTGCAAAAAGCTTGAAAAAATGCAAAAACCGCTTTTTTGGTTTTTGCATCCTAATTAGGAGTTTATAAATGAAAGAATTCGGCGGAAAGGTTTTATTTCTTGATCGTTCTGACATCAACACCGATGAAATTATTCCTGCAAAGTATTTGACTGAAATTTCAAAGCAGGCATTAAAGCCTTATTTGCTTGAAGATTTGAAACTTGACGGTTTTAATTCTAAAGCTGACGTGCCTGGTAAACGTGTAATCATTACCCGCGAAAACTTTGGTTGCGGTTCTTCACGCGAACACGCACCTTGGGCTTTGGAAGTTAACGAAATTTATGCAGTTGTTGCCGTAAACTTTGCACGCATCTTTAGACAGAATATGTTTAACTGCGGCTTGATGGCAATTGAAATGAACCGCAAAGACATTGACGATATGTTTCATACTTTTGCTGATAAAGACACAGATTCTAAAATCGTTTTGAACGACGACGGAACTGCAAAGGTTAAATTGATTTCCGGTTCGCTTTCTAAAAGCTATATTTTTAAACTTGACGGTTTTGAAAAAGCTTTGGTTGAAAAAGAAGGCTGGCTTGGTTACGCAGAAGACAAATATTAATTTGGATTTTGGCTAGCATATAAAACCGGGTTTTTAAGGAAACTTAAAAACCCGGTTTTTATTTTAAAGGGTTTTTTATATTAAAAGGCTTAAAAAATAGAGGACAGAATGGTAAATCTTGAAGGTAAAATTGCAGTAGTTACAGGTGCAAATTCCGGAATGGGAATGGCTGCGGTTAAGGCGCTTGCGGATATGGGTGCAAAAGTTTTGATGCTTTGCAGAAGTGAAAAACGTGGAAATGAAGCGCTTGGTAAGCTGCTGGAAGTTGCAGAACGCAAGCTGGAATTGATACTTTGCGACCTTAGAGATTATGAATCTATTCGTAAGTATGCTGATTTTATTGAAGAAAAGTATGGTAAAGTAGACATCTTAATAAATAATGCTGGCTTTATCGCTTTAGATCATCAGTTTACAAAGGAAGGAATTGAAAGCCAGTTTGGCATTAACCACGTCGGGCATTTTTTATTGAACATGAAATTGCTTCCATTTATGCCTGAAGGCGGAAGAATTGTAAATGTTGCATCAGGAGCTCATAAAACCGGCAAAATCCATTTTACAGACATAAATCTTACAAAAGGCTTTAATGTTGTAAAAGCCTATTCTCAAAGCAAGCTGGCAAATGTGCTTTTTACCCGCGAACTTGCCCGCCGGCTTGAACCGAAAAAAATTACTGTAAATTGCTGTCATCCTGGTGCAGTAGCAACAAATATGGGTGTAAATAGAGAAACAGGATTTGGTAAAACCATCACAGGTATGTTAAAGCCGTTTTTCCAGACGCCGGAACAAGGTGCGTCTACTGCAATTTTCCTTGCTACAGATGATTCAGTTGCTGATATTACTGGTGAATACTTCTATAAATGTAAAATTGCCAAATCTTCTAAAGCTTCAAAAGACATGAAGCTGGCAGAAAAGCTGTTTGCATTTACCGAAGATCTTGTTGGAGAAAAGTACAGTTTTTAGATATTTATCATTCAGTTTTGGATACTACAAAACCATTGTTTTGCAGTATCTTAAAATATTGAACTAAACGAGGAATCAGAGGTTCTGCCTTTTCTCCAAAGTGTTCATGCACTTTTTCAGAAATTTGCAAAACCGTCTGAGTTCCGTCTATTTGTTTCCAGATAAAATTACCGAATTCTTCAAGGTGAATCTGCGAAACCTTTGGCTTGCCCAAAAGCTTTTGCATAATTCTGTTGAATACACCTTTGTTTTCAACAAAAATCGTGTATTCACCCTTAGAATTTTCTTCATATTTCAATCCGTCTTTTTTTATAAAAACAAAATCTAGGTAATTTTCTCTGGCGTTTTTCATTTATCTGCTCTTATTTATTCTTTTTTGAAGGAATCGCAACTTTAAGGATTATGGCTGCCAGTGCAACAGCAACTACAAGACCGCCAATCTGACCTGCCGAGAATGGCAAAACAAGGTTTAAACCTGCCACTGCAAAAATAGCAAGAACAATACCTACAATTCCTTCGCCGGCAATAAGCCCTGAACAGAACAGTACACCGTTTGAGCTGTCTGAAGATGCAGATTTATTCTTTTTGTCTACAAACCATCTTAAAAGACCGCCAAGCATAATTGCCGAGCTGAGTTCCAGAGGAAGGTAAACACCAATAGCAACTGCAAGGGCTGGAAGACCAAGAATTTCAATAACAATGGCAATAAATACGCCAATCATTACCAAAGCCCAGGGCAGGTTTCCGTTCATTACACCTTCTGTTACAAGCTTCATCAAAGTTGCCTGCGGAGCTGCAAGTTCTGGAGAACCGAAGCCCCAAGCTTTGTTCAAAAGAATAAGGACACCGCCAATAGAAATTGCAGAAATAACCGAACCAATCAATTCACCAATCTGCTGTTTCTTTGGAGTTGCCCCAAGAAGATAACCGGTTTTCAAGTCCTGTGACATATCACCGGCAAGACAGGCAACGATACAGATAATGGAACCGATTGTAATTGCACTTACATATCCGGCTGCGCCTGTATTTCCTGTAGCTTTCAGAATGATGGAAGCAAAAAGCAGGGTTGCAATTGCCATGCCGGAAACCGGGTTATTGCTTGAACCAACTAATCCAACCATTTTAGAAGAAACTGTGGCAAAGAAAAATCCGAAAATTACGATAATTACGGCACTTAAAATTCCAGCCGGAATTGGAGGAAGCAGCCAGATTGCAAGAATTACGGCGGCAATTCCAACCAAAACAAATTTGATGCTCAAATCCTGGCTTGTTCTGTCTGTAGAATTATTCTGGGAATTTTTAAGACCGCCGATTGCACTTGCAAAAGTTTTTACAATAAGTGGAAGTGATTTAATCAGACTGATGATGCCAGCCGCTGCCAAAGCACCGGCACCAATATAACGAACATAGCTGGACCAGATAGCACCGGCACCGCCATTTGCATACAAATCTGCAATAGAAGCGGTTGCAGGGAAAAGAACGCTGTCGCCGCCAAAAGCGATGATAGCAGGAATCATTACAAACCATGCAAGAACGCCGCCGGCAAACATCATAGAAGAAATTTTTGTTCCGCAGATATAGCCAACACCAATTACAGCCGGATAAATTTCCATGGAAAATTCAGTTTTAAGCGCGTTGATAGGGGCGGCAATAACACCGGCTACAACGCCAAATCCATCTGCAAGAAACTTAATGACAGCACCAATTCCCATACCAGAGAATACGGCTTTTGTGCTTTCACCTTTGGTTTCGCCGGAAAGTAAAACTTCGGCACAAGCCTGCGCTTCCGGGTAAGGAAGTGTTCCGTGTTCCTGAACGATAATCGAATTGCGGAGAGGAATCATAAAAAGAACGCCAAGCAGCGCGCCGCAAACAGTAATCAAAGTGATTGTGAGAATGCTTGGAGCAGAAATAACGCCTTCTTTTGCCCACAGAAATAATGCAGGCATAGTAAAGATGGCACCAGCCGCAACACTTTCGCCGGCAGACCCGATAGTCTGAACCATGTTGCTTTCAAGAATGGAATTACGCTTGAGAATAACTCGCGTAACGCCCATTGCAATAACAGCTGCAGGAATAGATGCAGAAACTGTCATGCCAACTCGCAATCCAAGGTAGGCATTAGCTGCACCGAACACGATTGCAAGAATGATACCTGTTACAATTGATGTAACAGTAAATTCCGGAGTGATTTTTTCTGCCGGAATATAAGGTTTAAAATCTTTTGTTTCCATAAGACTATCATTATACCCTACAAAGTACGATTTGTATAACGTATAAAAGTACCGCTTTCATGGTGATAGTAATAAAATCACTTAAAAAATTGAAAGATTTATTTGCAATTTGTTGCTTTATAAACAAATAACGAAAAATTGAAAGATAAAAATTTTTAAAGTTTTTTCCGTAAAGTTGCAGTCGTTTTTATTTGCAGAATGATGAAAATAAAAATGAATATGCCCCAAACGGACAGCTTATGGCGTGCTACTGAAGCGCCCCTGTATGACAGGATATTTTAGAATAACTGAAAAGCTTAAAGAAAATCTCAGGTGGGTTACCGTGGTTTTGCTGGCTAATCTTCATCAGGCAAAGATGATAAGTAGAAAACTTAGCGGAATTTCTGCCATGAGTTTTTGCAAAATCAATAAAATCATTCAATGTTATATCTTGCGTGATGTACACAATCTGCTGTATGCTTATGTTTCAAAAGGCTCTGTCTTTTGCCAGATTTTTGCAGTTTATGCGACAAGAAAAAGAAAAAGTCACTGACAAGTACCGAAAAAATAGCAATTGCCGTGCTAGTTTGGGACATTGTTAAATGGCTTTTAGAACGGTTGCTAGATTGGATTAGCCAAATCCAAACAATCTTGAGCAACTAAAAAAAACGGTCGAAGGTGGTCTGAACAACCGCTTTCGACCTTCAGAATACATCAAAATATTTTTGGGGGCAATATGAAAAAGTTAGATAAAATTCTGCTTGCAATTTTGCTTTTTGAGATTTTCAAATTTGCAGTGGAAGTTATAGAAAAATTTATTTGAGGTTTAATGTGGAAGAAGAAAAAAATACCCACGGCGGAGCGCGTGAAGGTGCCGGAAGACCGGCGACAGGATTGAAGCGCAAGCAGGTACAAATTTCGATGTCGCCGGAAAAGTATGAAAGGCTGAAAGCCGAAGCCGAAAAGCGCGGTATGACGTTCAGCGGTTTTTTACTTCAATGCGCAGAAAAGGAAATTTCCTTGAATTAACAAAAAAACCGGTGTTTGCCGGGGCTTTTTGTTTAGTAAAGGTCATCTAACCTTTCATCATCAGGAAACATTTCCCTTACTGTTTCAAAAGGAATGTTTCTCTCTCTTTTGTTAAAAAACTTTTTGCATATTTTACAGTATGCTATTGCATGTCCTTCTCCTGTATCTAACTTAGGGTCAACATACCTGAAAGCACAGTTTGGACATTCAATAATATTAAGGTTACCCGTTTCGTCAGTTAAATCCGGGTCTAAAAAAATTAGTTTTATATTCATATAATTCCTTTAATTCTTTGTTACGAATATCGGAATTATTTAAATCCTACAACACAAAAGCTTTTCGCGGATTTACAGGTTTTTCATTTTTCCATTCTTCCGGAATAAAACAACATTTTATTCCTTTTGCTGCCATTTGTTCGTATTCTGACCATAATGTAATTCCATCATATTCTTCGCAACCTGTTTTCGCTATTTCATAAGGAATTTTATCTTTATATTTTTGACAAGTCTGGTTGCCTGTGTTCTTTTTACAATACCAGCATTTTAAAGACCTAATCATTTTGCAAACTCCTTTGAATATTTAGAAATTCTATCTATTGCTTCATTTTCAATCGGCAAGCCAAGCATTTTCATTCCAAATAATTCTGCCATAGCTTCTGATGGTGAATAAGATGCGTTTTCGCTGATATTATTTAGCATAAATTTTTCATCGTCAAGGCTTTTTCATTTTCTTTTTGTTGCAAAAAATAAAGCTGATTGAAACAAATGCTAAAAGCAAATCAGCGCGTTCGTCCCGTTATTAAAGCACTTTTTTTAATGTAGTAGCAATAAGAAAGACATGATTTTTTTTGCGGTTTTTCTTTGCTGTATTGATTTTTATTGCTTATATCAGCACAATTTAAAAATGAAGCTTCAGAAATTGTACAGTTATACGCGGCAGGCGATTCAGGATTTTGACATGATTGAAGATGGTGACAAAATTGCCGTTGGAATTTCCGGCGGAAAAGATTCGCTTGCTTTGCTTTATGCCCTTGCCGGTTTAAGAACCTTTTATCCGAAAAAATTTCAAATAATCGCCGTTACCGTTGATTTGGGCTTTGGCGAATTCAATCTGGAAGGCATAAAAAAGCTTTGCCAAAAACTTGAAGTTGAATATTATGTTTTGAAAACCGAAATTGCAGATATTTTAAGGCAGAAAGTTACAAAAGGTACTTACTGTGCCCTTTGTGCCAAGCTGAGGAAAGGCGCGCTCAATTCTTTTGCAAAAGAAAAGGGCTGCAATAAAGTTGCCTACGCCCACCACAAAGACGACATGGTTGAAACGATGATGCTTTCGCTTGTTTACGAAGGTCAGTTTTTTTCTTTTGCGCCTGTAATGTATTACAAAGAAGCCGATATAACGGTTATCCGTCCGTTAATTTATGCTTCCGAAAACGAAGTGAAAACTTTCCGCGACGAATACAGTTTGCCGGTCGTAAAAAATCCGTGCCCAAACGACGGCATTACTAGGCGCGAATATATTAAAAAACTTGTAAAACAAATCCAAAAAGAAAATCCCGGCGCTAAAGACCGAATGTTTAATGCAATTATCAAAGGCAAAATTTACGAATATTAAGGTTAGGGTAAAGTTTCCAGCTAAGATTTTTTTTACAGAAATAATTACTGCTGTTTTCAAAAATTTTTGCTTTAAATACTTATTTTAAAGAATGATTAAATTCAACTTTAAGAATGGCGGCACTGAATTTTGCGCATGGCTGAATTTGTTTTTAAATATTGCGGTAAATATTTTTAAGAATGGGCGAACTGCGCCCCAAACGTGCAATATAGTTTGTTCGTGCCGGCGCGAGTAAATTTATAAAGCGCATATCGCGTGAAAAAAATCCCTGAAGATATTGTAAAAATATTTTATTCTTCAGGAATTTTTTTACAGTATGCCGGAAGCGCTTTATTTTTCTTCACTTGGCGCAAGTGAAACTGTAATTTTTACAGAATACAGCAGTGCAGAAATAAAGGCGGTTAGCGGAATGCCGCATAAAATGCCCAAAGAACCAGCCAGCGATTGCAGCATTTCAACAATAATCATCTGGTGGTTCAGCAGCGCCAAAAAAGACGAATTATAGGCAATTAAAATCAGCACAAAAGTTAGCGAACTGCCGATGTAAGCCAAAATCAAGGTATTTGCCATTGTTCCCATAATGTCGCGCCCAATGGTAAAGCCGGATTTTAGCAGTTTCTTAAATGTAATGCCTTCAACGCTTTCCGCAAGTTCGTACAACGCCGAAGAAAGCGACATTGCCACGTCCATTACTGCGCCTACAGAACCGATGATAATTGCGGCAAAAATTACGGCAACCAAATCGCTTTGTCCGCCGGGCAAAAGTGCTGCAAGATACAGCGAGTTTGTGTTCAGATAGCCGTTTAGGTGCATTATTTTCGACATAATGACCGAAAGCAGCGCCGAAACCAGCACGCCGCTGAAACAGCCGATAATTGCGGCAAGGCTTTTTTTGTTTGCGCCGTTTACAATTAGCAGCGTCATAATAATTATGTAAAGGCAAACCAGAATTGAACTTGTATAAACGTTGTAGCCGGTAAAAATTGAAGGAATAAAAATCCAGATAATTGCGCCGCATGTTAAAAAAAGCGAAACTAATGTAAAAATTCCTTTTACACCGCCAAAAAGCAGCAGCAAAACAACGAAAATTAACCCCAGCGCAATAATCGGCAATGTTCTGTGATATTCTTCAAAAACAAAAACCGGGCTGTCTTTGTAAGACTGCATATTGTTCTGCAAAAATCCGTTTTCCCAAATCTGCTGGGGCGCATCGTACATTTGCAGAACAATTATCCGGCTTTTTTCGTTTACTGGGTCGGCGCGCAAAGATATAAAATCGTCTATTACCTGAACAACAGGTACAATTTTTCCTTTATACTGTCCGGAAGTGATTTTGGCGTTAAAAACAATCGTTACGCGCTTCAAATCTTCTTCGTCTTCGTAATATTCGGTGGTACTTTCAACAATCTGGGTAACAACCGCCGGATAAGAATGCCAGTCGTTTTGCTGTGCTGCAAGGGTGCTTTTTAAGGGCACGCAAAACAAACTTGCAGCGTACAAAACAACGCAGGATAAAACTGCTGAAATAATTTGTGATTTTTGCATAATTTTACTGGGCGTAACTTGTTACGCTTGATGTAACCGAATAAAATTCGTTGTCAAAGCCCAAAACATAAGTGCCCACATTTCTAAAAGTGGTTTCTTTATATGCAGAAATTGTGCCGCGGCTGTTCAGAACAAGCACTTCGTCGCCAAAAACTGCAATATTTTTCAGGTTTTGTGCTGAACTGCCGTTTAAGCGCGTTTTATAAGAAGTAATTCCGCTGCTTGGTACAACCGTTACCTGATCCTGCGAAAAATCCGTATAGATTTTTCCGTTAATAACCTTGGTCATTGTCGAAATATTTTCACCGTTTTCGCTCCACAAAGCTTTGTAATCGCGGTTTGCCGGTCTAAAGCAGAAAAGTGAAGAAGTTTTGCCGGTTTTTGTTTCGGTATACATTTGTCCATACAAATTCACGCCGTCAGAAGCAAGGCAATATGCGGCATTTGCGCGCAAATTCATGCTAACGGTTTCGCCGGTGGTAATATCAATCATAATCATTGGCGATTTTGGGTTTGTTGCAGTTGATTTACCGATATAAAGTTCGGTGCCGTTCAAAAGTTCTGCGTCAAAATAGCCGGTTCCGGTAAAGCGTTTTTCAACAGTTCGGTTTACGCTGTTTATAATTGTTACTGCCGAATTTCCTTCCAGCAAAACAATTTTGTCGCCGCAAATCTTAAAACTTTGAATTGAAGAGCTTGGAAGATATACAAAAGTGCTTTCTTCCTGTTCAACCAAAAGCGAATAGCAGGTTATTGGGTTGCGGGTGTTTGCCGAATACAAATAAATTTCGGTATCTGTTGCCGCAAGATTTGTATAACCCGGATTTGAAGCAAAAACTTCTGCAATCTGGTTGGTCTGGTCAGCTTTTAAAAGATAATCTTCTGTCAGCATGTAAAGCACGTCATTCGCGGTACAAATATCCAGAATCTGCTTGTAAGTAGGTACCGTGATAGGGTCGCTGCGGCTTACAATATATTCGTCGCTGCGGTCAATCTGGTAAATGTCGCCCTGTTCGCTGCCAAAATAAAAGCCCGTAGCGGTTTTTACGCCGGCGCAAAGCTTGCTGCTTGCCGTAAGAGCCTGCAATTTTTTTGCAGTATCGTCTTCAATAGAATAAACCGTGTACAATGCGCCGTCGTAATCCATGTAGCAAAGATTGGAATCCGAATTAACGGTACAGAAAACCGGGGTGCGGGCGTTTTGGGTTTTTTCAGTTTTGCCGGAAGTTGCAGAAATTACGTGGATTTTTCCGTCTGCAAAACCGGCAAAGTTCATATTGTTATTGTACAAAACCGGCTGTTCAAGGTTTGCAACCGTGGCAAATCTGCCGTTTGGTTTTTCTTTACCGGTTTTCAAGTCGTAATAAACCAGCTGACCGCTTGGTGAATAGACAACCAGGCTTGATTCGGTGCGGCTGGTTTTTGCCATTGTTACAGGACCGGTTGAATCGTTAAGAATATTTTTTGTGTAGCCGTTGTCTGCATAAAAAAAGTTTAAGCCTTTCAGTGTGGCGGTTCCTATCATTAAATAAGTGCCCTGTGCAGAATACGAAAGGCATGTAACAGAATCTTTGAGGGTTTTGGAATATTTTTTGTTTTTGTAAGTCCAGTCCCAAACTGTTACACGATAAGTAGATACGTCATCGGTTTCGTAAATTGCAATTTCGTTGCGGTTTGGGTGAACGGCGATTTTTCTAATTATCAAATCCGAACACTGATAATGGTCGCCTTCGTAATTGTTTGCCCAGTTTATCACCATTCCGTCTTCGCCAGCCGAAAAAACAGAACCGTTGTCTTCCTTGTAGGCAATTGCCGAAACTTGCGAAAAATGGGGCTGGGTAGAAATGCGCTGTGCATTTGCAGTTCCCAAAGCGAAAAATACAAAAATCAAGCTAAAAATTACTTTTGCGGAAGTTTTCCGCTGTTTATTCAAAGATTTCATACTTTAAAATATCCATTCCTTTTAGCAAAGTTACAAAAATCTCTAATATATCAAATATATTTAATCTGATTTTAATGTAATTTTAATCTTTTTAAGAATTATTTTGCAAAACGTTCAAAAATGTAGTGCATGTCGCCGCTAAAACCAATTGCAAAAAGCAGCCCAATCACAACCCAGCCAATAATTTGAACAATATACAAAGTTCTGGGCTTTACGCCTTTGCCGCGAACCAGTTCAATAAATGCAAAAAGCATTAAGCCGCCGTCCAAAACGGGTATTGGCAAAAGGTTCATTATAAAAAGTGAAGTGCTGATTAGTGCCAGAAAGTTTAAAACCGTTACAATGCCGTCCCTTATGCTTGCGGCAAAACCGTTTTCTGCGGCTTCTCCCAGCATTACGGTAATGCGGATTGGTCCTGAAACAGCCTGCTTTATGTCAATTCCCTTAAAAAACCAGGTAATTGTCTTAAATGTAAGGGCAATCATCTCGCCGGTTTCTTTTATTCCGCTGGCAAAAGCCTTAAAAATATTAAAAGTGCGTTCTTCAACAGAAATTGTTTCAAATGCAACGCCGAATTTTAATTTTTTCGTTTCTTCGTTTAGTTCAACTGGTACGTTCAAATTGCACAAATTGCCGTTCCTTAAAACAGAAAAAATCATAAATTCGCTGGAATTTGTGTAAGTTTCAGCTGAATTTTGTGCAATTTGATCAATTATCTTTTGAATCGCGGTAGAATGTTCAACTTTTTCGCCATTTACGGCAACGATGATATCGCCTTTCAAAAAACCGGCTTTTTGCGCCGGGCTGTCTTCGTAAACTTCTGCAACAACCGGGTCAATCCATGCCGTTACGCCAATTTTTCCGCTTGCCGTGGCTTTTTCCATTTCGGAATGTACCTGAAATGACAGAATTTCGCCGTTGCGGTCAACAGTAATCTGCAAATCTTCGTCCGGGTGAAGGGCAACAAACGTATAAAGGTCGGTAAAATTGTTGATTTTTTCGCTGTTTATTTGAAGAATTTTGTCTCCGCTTATAATTCCGGCGTTTGCTGCCGCAGAATTGATTTCCGGGTAAACTTCGCTTGCAATAATTATGCGGTTTGAAGCGGTCTGGTAATTGCGCCCGACCAGGGCAATTATTGTAAATGCCAGAACTGCAAAAACAAGATTTGTAAAAGGTCCGGCAAAAGCTGTAATTAACCGGTTAAGTGGCTTTTCGTAAAAAGAACCTTTTTCTTTCGGTATTTCGTCAAGTTTTTCGTCCAATGCGCGCTGAAAAGCATCTTCTCCATGCATGGCGCAATAGCCGCCAATCGGCAAAAGCGAAAGCCTGAAATCCGTTCCTTTTATGTTTTTGTGCAAAAGTACCGGTCCCATTCCTACAGAAAAAGCTTCAACGTCTATTCCAAGTGCTTTTGCTGCAATGAAATGCCCGAATTCGTGCACAACCACGATAACGCAAAGACCTAAAAGCCCCCAAACTACAACCATCAGGCTTTATCCTTAATCTGCAAAATATATCCGCCTGCCAGTTTGCGTGCCAGTTTGTCTGCGTCAAAAATTTCATCAAATGTTTCTGGTTCGCCTGTCCAGTCGTTTTCCAACACTTGTCCGGTAATTTTCGGAATGTCCATAAAACCAATTTCCTGCTTTATAAAAGAAGCTACAGCTACTTCGTTTGCAGCATTGTATGCAATCGTATATTTTTGCGATTTTTCTGCGGCAGAATAGGCGAGAGACAGCATCGGAAAATCTTCAAAGCGTGGTCTGTCAAAACTCATCTCTACAAGCTTCGATAAATCCAGCGGTTCCAGATTGTTTGGTATAAAATTCGGCCAGGCAAGAGCCTGTAAAATCGGATGGCGCATATCCGGCGGCGAAATTTGTGCGTACAAAACCCCGTCTTTGGTGCGGATAAACGAATGAACTAAACTTTGCGGATGAACCGTTACGTGTACGCGTTCCGCCGGCACGTCAAAAAGACGGCAGGCTTCAATTACTTCAAGCCCTTTATTTGCCAAACTTGCAGAATCGATGGTAATTTTTTGTCCCATGTCCCAGGTTGGATGCTTTAAAGTGTCCTGCAAGGTAACAAATTCTAATTTTTCTTTGGGAAGTTTTCTGAAAGGACCGCCGCTGGCTGTAATAACGATTGAATCAACCGAATCTTTGCCGTAGCGTTCAATAAGACTGAAAACTGCGGAATGTTCAGAATCGACGGGCAAAATACGGCAGCCGTTTTTGGCGGCAAGTTTTTTAACAAGCAAGCCTGCCATAACAATTGTTTCTTTGTTTGCCAGCGCCAAATCTTTTTTACATTCAAGTGCTGTAATTGAAGGCAAAAGCCCCGCCGCACCTGCGATACCGTTTAACACAATGTCGCAATCGCTGTTTTTTATTAGGTTTTTAAGGCCTTCTTCGCCCCAGTATTTTACGTTTTCTTTTATGCCGGCAGAAAAACCGTCGGAAGAGCTGAACCCTGTGATACAAATTTCTGTACAGTTGAAGCTAGCCGCAAGTTTGCATAATTTTTCTGCGTTTTTGTGTGCAGAAAGCCCAGCCAAAGTAAATAAATCAGAATGATTTTTTATTATATCCAAGGCACTGGTTCCAATTGAACCGGTTGCGCCCAAAATTAAAATCTTTTTCATTATATTAACCGCGTTTTGCTTATTTTATGAAAAATTATATAAAAAATGTGCCAAAATGACATAAATTGGTGCAGCCATTACAATCGAATCGATTGAATCCAAAAGTCCGCCACGACCGGGAATTATGTTACCCGAATCTTTTACGCCGGCAGAACGTTTGATAACAGATTCTGTTAAATCGCCCAAAATAGAAGCAAAGGCTGTTGCAAAGCCCAAAAGTACGGCTTTTGCGTAAGAACCAAAGAAAACTTCCGGCAACAGCATGTGTGCTAAAATTCCAATTGCTATTGAACCTATAAAACCGCCGATAAAGCCCATGAGACTTTTGTTTGGGCTTGCTTTTATAAAGCCGCGGTTGTTTTTTCCCATTGTTATGCCAAAAAGCCACGCCAAAGAATCGCAGATAAAGACCATAAGCAGGAAAACTATCAAATTTTCTTTTGCGTATCGCCAGCACATGATGCGCTGTACAAAAGTTAACAAAAATGCGCTGTATAAAATTGTAAATACAGAAGAAGTCATGCGCTGAATTGACTGTTCAAATTGGTTTTCTTCAGAAGATTTACGGAAAATTTCAAAAATTAGAAGAATAAAAAGGGATAAAATAAAAACAAAAGAAGAGTATTCCATTGGCAAGCCAAAAAGAACACATATAAAACCGGCTGCCGCAACCAAAGCAGACAAAACTACAACAAGACTGCGCGGCTGAACTGCCAGTTTGTGGGATAAAAGTGCATGCATTTCAATTGCGGCAACGGCAACTGCTGCTACAACAATGCAGTTTAATACAAAATGATTTTTAAAAGTACAAAACCATGTCAGATAAATAAAAAGGGGAATAGCAACAAAAAATGTCAGCAACCGTTTTACAATCTTGCTCATTTAACACCACCAAATCTTCTGTTTCGCTGCTGAAAATTTTCAATTGTCTGTAAAAATTCTTCCTTTGAATAATCCGGCCACAAAGTATCCGAAAATTCAAGTTCAGCATAGGCAGACTGCCAAAGCAAAAAGTTGCTTAAACGTTTTTCACCGCCAGTACGAATTAATAAATCAACATCAGGCAATCCGGCATCCAGAGATTTTGAAAAAGTTTCTTCTGTAAGATTTGAAAAATCTGCATTCTGTTCTGCAAGTTTTTTTATTCCTCTTACAATTTCATCCCGGCTTCCATAATTAATAGCCAAAACTACAGTCATTCCGGTCTGGTTTGCAGTTTTTGCCATTGAATCAGTCAGTTCTTTTTGTACATCTTTTGGCAAGGCATTAATGTCGCCCAAATGCAAAAGCCTGATGTTGTCTTTCATGTAACGCTCAACTTCTGCACGCAGGTGAGTTGTTATCAATCCCATTAAAAAGCCAACTTCTTCCTGTGTGCGTTTCCAGTTTTCGGTAGAGAAAGTATAAAGTGTTACATATTTAATGCCAATTTCGGCAGCAGCAGTCAAAATGCGCCGGGCAGATTCAAGTCCTTCTTTGTGACCCATGGAACGTGCCAGACCTCTGTTTTGTGCCCATCTGCCGTTCCCGTCCATAATTATTCCAACATGAACGGGCAGGCGGTTTTTATCAATTTGTACAGTGGCCATTAGCCTTCCAAAATTTCTTTTTCTTTTTCTTCAAAAATCTTATTGATTTCTGCAATAAATTTATCAGTAGATTTCTGCAATGAATCTTCTGCTGTTTTCAGTTCGTCTTCTGTGATAGAACCGTCTTTCTGCATTTTTTTAAGTTCTTCGTTACCGTCGCGGCGAATGTTGCGAACAGCAACGCGGCTGTTTTCTGCAATTGTTTTTGCCTGTTTTACAAGTTCTTTACGGCGGTCTGCTGTTAACGGTGGAATGGCGATGCGAATTACTTTACCATCGTTTGAAGGGTTCAATCCCAATTCTGAACGCAAAATTGCTTTTTCAATTTCTGCAATCAAACCTTTGTCCCAAGGTGTAATAACAACCATGCGGGCTTCCGGAATTGCAATGTTTGCAACCTGCGAAAGTGGTGATTTTTCACCATAATAATCAACGCGGACACGGTCAAAAAGGTTTGCAGATGCACGACCTGTGCGAATTGTGTTAAATTCTTCTTTAAGTGCGTTTACAGATTTTTCCATCCGTTTTACGCTTGCTTCATTCATATCAGCCATAAAAATTCCTTTCTTTTAATTGTAAGTTTTTTTTAGAAATCTTAATTAAAATTTGTAGAAAAAACTAACACTTCCATTATAAAGCAAAAAAGTAAAAGCTACAAATTTATTTTGCAAAATGTAGCTTTTACTTTACTAAGCTTAATCAGCCCGAAAGGGCTAAAAGCAAAAATTAAGCACCAAGAACGTAGCTTACAACTTTTGCTACAGAAAGTTTGCAGCCGTTTGCTTTTGCAACAGCTTCAATCTTTTTGGCAACAGTTTCGCCGTTTTCAGCTTTAACAAATACCTGATCCATGAAACAGATTTCTGCCAGATGTTTGTTTACTTTACCCTGAAGGATGCCGGCTTTAACGTTTTCTGGTTTTGCGGCAACTTTGGCATCGTTGTCCATCTGAACTTTGAAAATGCCTTTCTGTTCATCGATGTAAGACTGTGGAACATCGCTCTGCTGGATGTAAGCAGGTGTGAATGCAGCAATGTGCAAACAGCAGTCGTATGCGAGTGTTTTAATTTCTTCTTTTGCAGCAGCATCAGCTGGGTCAGCTTTCAAAAGAACAACTACACCAGTTTTGTTGTCGCTGTGAACATATTTGCCCATTACGCAGTCTGAAGGAATTTCTACCAGTTCGAGGCGGCGCAAAGACATGTTTTCGCGTGTTTTTGCAGCAAAATCTTTAAGCAATTCAGCAAGTTCGTCTGTAACGCTTGTAATGTTTTTAGCCATTGCTTCTGCAACGATTTTTTCACCGCAAGCAATGAAATCTGCGTTGTTTGCAACGAAGTCTGTTTCACAGGTCAATTCTGCAATAACAAGTTTTGAACCTTCAAGTTTAATGAAGATGCGGCCTTCTTTTGTTGCTCTTTCAGCGCGTTTTTCAAGTGCAGCAAGACCTTTTTCTTTCAAAAGTTTGATTGCTGCTTCTTCGTCACCATTGCATTCTGTAAGTGCTTTTTTACACTCCATCATGCCAGCACCGGTTTTGTCACGCAATGCTTTTACGTCGGCGGCTTTAATTTCCATGAGTATCTCCAAAAAGTGATTTTAATGGTAATTTGCAACTGCACCCGTTTATAAAAAGGGCGGGCATTTTATTGAAAAATAACCCGCTTTTGGGTGCAATTTAATTATTTGTAAAGTTTGTCTTCGTCAACTAAAGAATCATCAGAATCGTCTAAATCTTCTTCTTTAGTTTCTGTTGGCTGATAGTTTGAATAATCAACAATTTCTTCATCTTCAGCTTTTGATGATGCGTCAGACAAATCTTCGTCTTCATCCTGAATGCCTTCGATGATTTTAAGACCGTTTTCGTTGTCTGCTTCGATTACAGCGTTTGCAATAATAGAAGTGAACAATGTGATTGCACGGATTGCATCGTCGTTACCTGGGATTGGGTAGTCAATACCTTCAGGGTTACAGTTTGTATCAACAACTGCAACTACAGGAATTCCCATGCGGCGAGCTTCTGCAACTGCAATAGCTTCTTTGTGTGTATCAATGATGAAGATAATTCCAGGGAGTTCCTTCATATCTTTGATACCGCCAAGGTTCTTTTCCAATTTTGCTTTTTCTTTAAGAATTGAAGCTTTTTCTTTTTTGGTCAAGCTGTCGAAAGTTCCGTCAACTTCCATTTTTTCAAGCTTCTTAAGGCGGAGAAGTGATTTTTTGATTGTTGAGAAGTTTGTAAGCATACCACCAAGCCAGCGGTTGTTTACATAGTACATGCCACAGCGTTCTGCATCTTTTGCAATTGCCTGCTGTGCCTGTTTTTTTGTTCCTACAAAAAGAACTGTTTTGCCTGCTGCTGTTGTTTTGCGAACAGCTTCATAGGCGTCTTTAATTGCTACGATCGTTTTCTGAAGATCGATAATGTGGATACCATTGCGTTCTGCGAAGATAAATTTCTTCATGCGCGGATCCCAGCGCTTTACCTGGTGACCAAAGTGTACACCAGATTCAAGCAAACTCTTCATGGTTACTACTGCCACGAGATGCTCCTTCATCGGGGGTTATAAAACCCTCACCATACTCTGTATCTTGGTATGCGTAACGCAAACCAGAAAATAATTTGCAAAAAGCAAATTACAAGATTAATTCCAGACAGGATAACCTTGCGCTGAAAGCATATCATAAAGCTCAGATATAGGCAAGCCCGCAACAGATGTAAAAGAACCTTCTATTTTTTCAACAAAAAATGCACCTTTCTGCTGAATGCGGTACGCGCCAGCCGCACCTTGCCATTCGCCGGTTTTTAAGTAGCTGTCTATTTCTTTATCTTTTAAGGATTTGAAAGTTACGATTGTTGTGTTTTTTCTGTATGTCAATTTGCTGTTCTTTCGGTTTAAAAGGGCTAGTGCGCTGATTACCTTGTGACTTTTTCCGTTAAGCTGCTGCAGGCATTTTTTAGCCTGTTCAATTGTTGCCTGTTTGCCGATTATTTTATTTTCAAACAGCAAAACCGTGTCTGCGGCTAGAATTAAATCGCAGTTTTGGGCTTCGGCAATTTGTTCGTTTTTAATTGAATTATTGGAAAATTCTCTTAATGATTTTGCAACGGCTCTTGCTTTTCGTTCTGCCAGAATCAGCGGAACGTCTTCCAGAGTTTCTATTCCGTCAGTATTTTCGTCTGCGTTAGAAGGCAGAACACAAAAAGGAATCTGTAAATCGCTTAAAACCGATTTTCGGTAAATGGAATTTGATGCAAGTATAATTTTTGAATTCATTTTTTTTCTCTGTTTTTATTTGGTATGCTTGTCATAACTGATTTTTTTAGCTATTATCAAGGGTAGTGAGAGATTAGCTCATTTGGATAGAGCGCTTCCCTCCGGAGGAAGAGGCGGCTGGTTCGAATCCGGTATCTCTCGTTTGGCTGTTTGCTTTGCAGACAGCTTTTTTATTTTAACTGAAAAACTTTACAAATTCAATTTGTGCAAAAAAATAGGCTTGTTCAAAAGAACAAGCCCTTTTTATAAGCAAAAAATCTTAGTTTGCAGAAATGTCTTTCAGCAATTTCAATGCACGCTGTCTAACAGGTGTTACATACTGGTAGTTTGCGGCAATGCGTGAAACAGACTGAATCATTGCGTTTCTGTCTTTTGTATATGGCAAAAGTTTTTCGTAAGCATTAAGAACTTCGTAAGCCATGCTGCTTGTCGGGTTCAATGCTGCAAAACGTTTTTCTGTCCATGCAATTGTAGAAACAACGTCATCTTCGCTGTTAAGACCGATAACGCCCAAAGAACGGATTGCAGAAGTAATTACCATTGGTTCGTTATCGCCAAGAACGATTTTTACCAATGTTGCTTTTGATTCTTCGGTAGGAATCTGTGCCAAAAGGTCAGCAGCTTTTGCACGGATATCTGGATAATTGTTAATCAAACGACCGTTTTCGCGGTTAGGGTTAGCAATTCCTTCGCCAGCCAAAGAATTCAATGCTTCCTGAATTTCAGGGCTGATTCTTCCGGCGTTAAGTGCATCTTCAATGTACTGCAAAGCAACTTCTTTGTTGTCACGAACGTCAGACAAAGTCATTTCTTTGATAATTACATCTTCGATTGTAGAAAGATATTGCTGTTCTACAGTAACTTCCGATCTCTGCTGGGCAGGAAGAAGAGCAACAGCAAACATAGCAACTGCTGCAACTAAACTGATTTTTCTTAAGTTCATACTTACTCCTAATAAAAAGTTTTTGAACGTATAAGATTTACTTACTCTTCAGAAAATTACCAAGTAAGCTTTATAACTATGTAGCAAAGCTACAATAATTACTTTATACAAAACACTTAATGCCAAAAAGATTACAGAGTATCAAGCTTTAAATACCATTTACCGCCGGTTTTTTCAAACATATAGTAAATTAAGTCTTCTTCGGCGTGCGGTTCAACAGCTTTTACAACTGTACTTGAAACATAGCGGATTTCTTCAACCTTGCTGTTTGCGCGGGCAGGTACAAAAACATAGGTAAAATAATCTTTTAACGAAGAAATTTTTAAGCCTTTTACCGGCAGGCGGTTAGAAACTGTTGCCAGATTTTGCGGATTTGACCAGTATTTTTTTGAAGCAGGCGAAAGATATTTTACCCATGAATTGTAATCGCGGTCTTTCATGATGCGCGTCAAATCATCGATAATTGCCAGAACTTCTTTTTTGTCAGCTTCAAATTCATCAATAGAAATTGATTCTGCCAGATCTTTTACTGAACGCTGATATTCTTTTTCTTCTTCTGTTAAATGCTTAACAGATTTATAGTCTTCTACAATTTTTACCGGTTCAACAATCGGTTCTTCTTTAGGAACGATAATTGTTTTTTCAGGTTCCTTGACAGGTGCCGGTTTTGCTGGTTCGGCTTTTACCGGTTCTGCAACAGCTGGCTTCGGTTCTTCCTTTTTTGGTTCAACTTTAGGCGCTTCAACGACAGGTTTTACTGGTTCAACTACAGGTGCTGCAACGGTTTCAACAGGACCATCTTCTGTGCTTTCGCAAGAAACAAAAACGAGACATAAAGCAACACAAAATAAAAAAAATAATTTCTTTCCCATAGAGATTTCCTTTGCCATTGCGTTTAATGATAAACCATAGCTTGGCTTTAGTCAAAGGATTTTGCTTCTGTCTGGGTAAAATCGGGCTAAAATTTTTCTATTTTATCTAAAATCTCTAATTTGTATAAAAATTGAAAAAATTAAACAAACGTGCCGTTTTTGGGTATGTCGTTTTTTTTGCATTCAATTGAAAAAAATAAAAGCCGGAAAATATTTTCCATTGACCCAAAGGCTTACAAATACTATTGTAACTTCATGGTTATCGCAGTTTTTCCGGGATCTTTTGACCCGCCGACATTTGGACATCTGAATGTAATTGAACGTTCAAAATCGCTTTTTGATGAAATTCACGTGGTTGTAGCAGAAAATAAAGCAAAAAATTATCTTTTTTCTACCGCAGAAAGGGTAAAGATGCTGGAAGAAATGGTAAAACCGTGGAAAAATGTTTCGGTTCATTCTTACAGCAGCTTAATTGTAAATTATGCAAAAGAAAACAATGCGGCGGTTTTAATTCGCGGCGTGCGCAATATCAACGATTTTTCCTACGAATTTGACCTTTCCATGATGAACCGCGGTTTGTGCCCGTCTGTAGAAACGATTTTCATTCCGACCGACCCTAAATATTTTGTTCTTAAATCAAGTGCCATAAAAGAATTAGCGTCGTTTGGCGGCGATGTTTCTACAATGGTTCCGCCGGTAGTAGAAAAAGCACTGAAGGAAAAATTCAGTAATTCATAACAAAATGACAAAATTACGATTTTTGTAATTTTTATTATTGACAATTTCTAATATTATGCTACACTAGATTGACAGGTTGAGGTATTTGTAGTATTTTATCTTGACTTATATATCAAATTATAAAGAAGAGGTTTATATATGGCAGTACCTAGAGCGAAAACGTCAAAAGCTCGCACAAAAAGAAGACAGACAATCAATATGCGTTTGGCTGCTCCGAATCTTGTTGAGTGCGGAAACTGCGGAAACTTGGTTATGCAGCATCATGTATGTCCAAAATGTGGTTTCTACCGCGGAAGACAGGTAATCGCACCTGAAAATAACGGCTAATAGGAGTATTTCCCATGGATGAATTGTTTGAACAGATGAAAAAACTTATTGCAGAAAAGCTTGATGTTGAAGAAGATAAAATCACTCTTGATTCTTCTTTCCGTCAGGATTTGGGCGCAGACAGCCTTGATACATACGAGCTTGTTTATGCAATCGAAGAAGAACTTAAAGTAACAATTCCAGATGAAAAAGCAAACGAATTTGAAACAGTTCGCGATGCATACGATTTCATCAAAGCAAATCAGGCATAGTTATTGTTCTGTTACTAGTAAAAAGGGGCAGTTAATCTGCTCCTTATTTTTTTATGGAAGTGTTTACAAAAGTCTGAATTTTTTAGTTCCGAGTTTTGAAAGCACCTCAAAAAGGTGAAAATATGCTTTTTCCTGTTAATGCAAGCAAATACGCTTTGACAATAGAGCGCAAACGTATGCTTTACGACTTTGAACACAAAGCCGGATTAAAATTCAAGGATATTAATCTGCTGGACTGTGCTTTTTGGCATCGTTCCAGCACAAATGAAAATCATAACAAGCATCCAAATAACGAGCGTCTGGAATTTTTGGGCGATGCGGTCTTGGGTATGGCTACGGCTTCTCATCTGTATCAGTCTATGGCTGATAAACCAGAAGGCGATTTGGCTAAAATTAAGGCTGTTGTTGTTTCTGAGCCGGTGCTTTCGGAAATTGCGCTTGGTTTGGGAATTGACAAGTGCTTGATTTTGGGCAAAGGCGAAGAACAGTCTGGCGGCAGAAGCAAAAAAGCAATTCTTGCAGACGCAATGGAAGCTGTAATCGGTGCTTACTATCTGGATTCCGGCTATACACAGGCTTCTGCTTTTGTGCTGAAATATATTGTGCCTGAAATTGCCAAGGTTTTGGATAATAAGCACATCCGTGATTTTAAGACTTTGCTGCAGGAATTTTACCAGAAGCAGTATAAAACCTGCCCTGTTTACGAACTTGTTAAAAAAACGGGACCGGAACACGATCGGACATTTTGGGTTAATGTAATTTTGAGTGACGTTGTTTACGGCCCTGCAAAAGGAAAAAATAAAAAGGAAGCAGAGCAGGCTGCTGCAAAACTTGCCTGGCAGGCCATTCAAAATCAAACAGCCGGAACAAAATAGATTTTATTCTTTTATTATAAAGACAATAAATAAGTGAAGCACTTGCAAATATTTGCGGGTGCTTTTTTTATGCACTTTTTGAATTGTCAAATTCAAAAACGCTGCATTTGATTTTGCAATTCAGAATATAAAAAAAAGAAGCCAGCACATTGACAATGCACTGGCTTCTAAAGAAGGAAAACACTGAATTTAGCCAATTACAGCTTTTACAGTAATGATGCCTGATTTTTCGCTGGTTTTAACAATTGTTCCGTCGCAAGAAGCGTTGCCGCTTGTTACTGACAAAACAACTTTTCCAGTCGGGTTTTTGTTTTCTACATTGATTTTGTAGGTTACGCCGCGGAATTTTCTTGTAATTTCCGCTGTTTTAATGTGTTCTGGCAGGCGAGGTTCAATTTCAAGACCTTCGTGCTGCGGACGCAAACCACAAATGTACTGACTCAATGCAACAAAGTTCCATGCAGCAGTTCCGGTAAGCCAAGAGTTCTTTGCTTCACCTTCGCGGCGTGCTTCTTTACCTGCAACCATCTGAGAGTAAACATAAGGTTCTGTTCTGTGAATGTCTGACCATTTTTCTTCAACCCAAGCCGGAGCAATTTTGGTATAATGTTCCCATGCATCCTGCGGGCGGCCGTTTACAACTTCACCAATGATAACCCACGGGTTGTTGTGGCAGAAAATACCGCCGTTTTCTTTGTATCCTGGTGGATATGAAGAAACTTCACCAAGTTCAACGTGATAATTCTGATAAGCCGGATAAAGAATTACGATACCATATTTTGAATCCAGATATTTCTTTACGCTGTCCAAAGATTTAAGAGGGTAGCCTTTGTCTGCACCAACTTTTGCCATGGTACCAAAACCCTGTGTTTCGATGTAGATTTTACCATCTTCGCATTCTTTTGAACCGATTTTGTTTCCTGCATCGTCGTAAGCGCGGATATACCAGTCTCCGTCCCAACCGGCTGTACAGATAGCTTCTTCCATCTTTTTGGCTGCTTCTTCTGCTTTTTTAGCTTCTGCTTCATCGCCCATCAAGCGACACATTGCAGCATAGTCCGGTGTAACAAAAACGAACATCTGTGCAATCATTACAGATTCAGCATTCTTGCCTTCCTTGTTTGTACAAGTCTGGAAAGAATCATTAGGGTTTGTAGAGAAACAGTTCAAGTTCAAACAGTCGTTCCAGTCTGCACGACCAATCAACGGCAAGTTGTGTGGACCCATGTGGTTAGGAATGTAGTTGTAAGAACGTTTCAAGTGTTCAAACATTGTTGCCTTGTTTGTTTCAGAGTTATCAAAAGGAACGTCAACTTTAAGGAAATCAACATCGCCAGTTTCACGGATATAGTTTCCAACACCCAAAACCAGCCAAAGCGGGTCATCGTTGAAGTTAGAACCAATGTCTGCGTTTCCGCGTTTTGTCAAAGGCTGGAACTGGTGGTAAGCAGAACCGTCTTCAAACTGTGTTGCAGCAACATCGTAAAGGCGTTCGCGGATTCTTTCTTTTGGAAGCTGGTGAGCAGCACCAAGCATATCCTGTGATGTATCACGGAATCCCAAACCGCGGCCAATGCCTGATTCAAAGTAAGATGCAGAACGGGCAAAGTTGTATGTAACAACACACTGGTACTGGTTCCAAACTGCCATGCGGTCAAGTTTTTCATCGCCAGTTTTAAGTGTAAAGTGCGAAAGAATTTCTGCCCAGCGTGCCTTCAAATCTGCGAAAGCTTTTTCAACTTTTGCCTTGCTGTCGAATTTTGCCTGCAAAGCATAAGCTTTTTCTTTATTGATTACGCCGGAAGCAGTATTTGTGCGGAGAAGACCTGCGTCCAAAGCCTTTTTCTTGTCAGCTTCGGAAAGGAATTTTTTATCGTCATCGTTTTCAATGTAGCCCAAAACGAAGATATAAGTTTTTTCTTCGCCTGCTGCCAGTTTTACATTCAAGCGGTGAGAAGCGATTGGTGACCAGCCGTCTGCAACAGAGTTTCCAGATTTTCCTTCAACAACTGTTTTTGGTGCGCTGATTGAATTGTAAAGGCCAAGGAAAGTTTCGCGGTCTGTATCAAAGCCGTCAATTTTTTCGTTACAAGAATAGAAAGAAAAGTGATTGCGGCGTTCGCGGTATTCTGTTTTGTGGTAGATTGCGCTGCCTTCAATTTCAACTTCGCCTGTAGAAAAGTTTCTCTGGAAGTTCTGGCAGTCGTCAGATGCGTTGTACAGACACCATTCAACGAAAGAAACCAGACTGACTTCTTTTGCTTCTTTTCCTTCGTTTTTAAGTGTAATCATTTCAACTTCAGCATTTTCGCCGTTTGGAACGAAATAAAGTGCTTCAGCTTTCAGGTTGTTTTTCTTAGAAGTATATTTTGAATAGCCGAAACCGTGGCGGCATTCGTAAGAATCCAGTTCGGTCTGGGTTGGCTGCCAGCCCGGGTTCCAGATTGTATTTCCATCTTTAATAAAGAAATAGTGACCGTTGTTATCAAGCGGCATATCGTTGTAGCGATAGCGTGTAAGGCGGCGCAAACGTGCGTCTGTATAAAAAGAATAGCCGCCTGTTGTGTTAGAAATCAATGAGAAGAATTTTTCGCTTCCTAAATAGTTAATCCACGGGTAAGGTGTTTTAGGCGTATTGATGACATATTCGCCATTTGCGTCGTCGTAATTACCAAATTTCATTTAATGTTCTCCTATCTTTGTCCGGCAGATTTACCAGACACTCTTTCGAGTTAGTTAATTGTATCAATCAACTAACCATAATCTAGCATTCAACTTTTGATTTGTCAACAAAATTTATTATAAATTTTTACTAAAATTGCAGGTAAACCGCTTCAAAAATGAAAAAGAAAATTTACGATGCCGGACATATTTTTGAGCGTTGTTTTATTTTTATACAATTAATGGAAGAAAATAAACGATTTTGCAGTTTTTTTTGGGGCAATTGTCAAATAAAGCTTTAAAATTATACGCATATTTCGCAAAAATCGCCTAAACAGACAATCAGAGCCAAAGACCGAACAATGCCGTAAAATCAATTCTGTCAGACGAATAAAAAAAATGTTGGGGCAAGGTATGCGGCGCATAGAACCTTAAATACAAAAACCGCCCGGACAGGCGGCTTTTATTAAAAATCAATATCCCGGGCGAACAAAAACCTCTTTGTTGTTTGGATCTGCGGCAGAATTGTAAACTTTTTCTTTCCATTCATCCTGCGGCACGTCAACAACGCTTACAGAAAAATGTTCAATTTCGCGGTGTAAGCTTTTGCTTGCTGTTTCTGCCAGCGCTTTTGCCAAGGCGGCTTTTTGTTCGTCTGTTCTGCCGGGGTACATTTGTACAGTTATGTGCGGCATAAAATCCTCCATTAAAAAACTTGTTTTTATTATCAAATAAATTGAAAAATAAAGCAATTGCGGTTTTTGTACAAAGATTTGGGATTTTTTAAGGTTTTTTCAAAATTGTGGGTTTTTATGGTTTTAGTGCAGGGCGGGAAGGCTGAATATTTTGCCGCAAAACGTTTTGGGTATAAAAAAAGAGCCTTTTTTAAGGCTCTTTAAGCGGATGATGGGAGTCGAACCCACGTCATCAGCTTGGAAGGCTGAGATAATAGCCGTTATATGACATCCGCAAGGTTCAGTATCTTTCAGCGTTACGCTGTTGCGTTAGCTGATGATTAACAGTACCAAAATGCACATTTTTAGTCAATTACTTTTTATATTTTTTTTAGTTTTTTTTGCAAAAAATGAATAATAAAAAAATACCGGTTTTTTGCAAACGCCGCGGTTTTTGCAGAAATTTAATTCCATAATAAATTCGATATGGCAAAAAATTTGGAATAGCGAACCTGAAAAACTGGGAACTCCAAAATATAAAAAGCCCCGGATGCCCAGTTTTGGCACCAGAGGCTTTGTAAAAATTATCCGACCAGATATTCCAGCTTTTGGCGTATAAATTCGCTTTTTTCTTTTAAGCCGATTTTGCCGGTTTTTAGCAGCATAAAATTCTGGTGCTTGTTGTCTAAGGTTACTTTGCCGGCGCTTTCGCTTATAAGCTTCATAACTTTTTCAATTGAAAGCTGGGCAACTTTTGCAAATTCAACCTGAACAATGCCGCCGCGTTCTTTTAGCGTTAAAATATTCAGTTTCTTGCAGATAATTCTGATTTCTGCAAGGGCAAGAAGGCTTTGTACTTCGTCCGGAATCGGACCGAAACGGTCGTTAAGCTCGTTGTAAACCCGTTCAAGCTCGTCGCCGGTAGAAACCGAAGCGATTTTCTTGTAAATTTCCATTTTGGTCTGCGGATTTACGATGTAAGTTTCCGGAATGAAGCCGGTATATTCAAGTTCAAGAAGAACATCCGGCGCTTCCTGATAATTTTCGTTGGAACGGCGCTGAATTGCTTCTTCGAGCAGGTGAAGGTAAAGGTCGAACCCGACGGAATAAACGTCGCCGCTCTGGTCTTTGCCAAGCAGGTTTCCGGCTCCGCGGATTTCCATGTCTTTCATTGCAATTTTAAATCCCGCGCCAAGTTCAGTAAAGTCGCTGATGACCTGCAGGCGTTTCATTGCAATTTCGCTAAGCACTTTATTTTCCGGGTAAAGCATATATGCATATGCCTTGCGGTCGCTGCGTCCAACGCGTCCGCGCAGCTGGTACAACTGCGAAATTCCGTACATATCGGCGCGGTCAATGATGATTGTGTTTACGTTCGGAATGTCGATGCCGTTTTCGATGATGGTGGTGGAAACCAGCACGTGGAAACCGCCCATCTTGAAGCGGCGGAAAATGTCATCAAGCTCGGTTGATGACATCTGTCCGTGTGCCGTATCGATGAGCATTTCCGGAACAAGATGCTGCAATTTCAGGCGCACTTCTTCAAGAGATTCTACGCGGTTGTGCAGATAGAAAACCTGTCCGCCGCGTTCAACTTCGCGCCGGATTGCGCTTGCAACACGGTCGCCGTTGTATGCGTCGATGATTGTTTCTATCGGGTGGCGGTTGTGCGGGGCGGTATTTAAAATACTCATGTCGCGTATTTTTAAAAGCGACATATGCAAAGTGCGCGGAATCGGCGTTGCGCTCATTGCAAGGGAATCGATGCTGTTTTTAAGTTCTTTAAGGCGCTCCTTGTCCTTTACGCCGAAGCGCTGTTCTTCGTCGATAATCATAAGGCCAAGGTCTTTAAAAGCCACGTCTTTTTGAATGATGCGGTGCGTGCCTACCAGAATGTCAATTTCGCCGGCGGCAAGCTGCTTTAATATTTTCTTCTGGTCTGCATTGCTTACAAAACGCGACATATGGGCTATGCGTACCGGAAAATTCTGAAACCGTTCCACGCAGTTTTCGTAATGCTGTTCTGCAAGAATGGTTGTCGGGGCAAGGAATGCCACCTGTTTGCCGCCGATAACGGCTTTAAAAGCTGCACGCATTGCAATTTCTGTTTTGCCGTAACCGACATCGCCGCAAACAAGTCTGTCCATCGGCACGGGTTTTTCCATATCGGCTTTTACGTCTGCAATGCAGGTCAGCTGGTCGTCAGTTTCGTCATAGGGGAAGGCGGCTTCAAATGCAATCTGAAATTCGTTGTCTTTTGGAAACGGAAAACCGCGGGCTGTCTTGCGCTTTGAATAAAGTTCAATAAGCCGGTCTGCAATGTCTTCAACGTCTTTTTTTACCTTGTTTTTGCGGTTTTCCCATGATTTTGAACCGATTCGGTCTAGTTTTGGCGCGTTGCCTTCGTTGCCGATATAGCGCTGGACGAGGTTTACCTGTTCAATTGGAATGAAAACGTTTTCTTCTTCGGCGTATTCAATTTTTATGTAGTCGCGCTCGTTGCCAAGTGCCTTTACGCGTTCTATGCCTTTAAAAAGACCAATGCCGTAATTTACGTGAACAACATAGTCGCCGGGGTTTAATTCTACAAACGTATCAATTACGGCGCTTTTTGCGTGGCGGGTTGTTTTGGGCGTCAGCCTGCGCCTGCCGAAAATTTCGTTTTCCTGAATGACAAGAATTTTTTCATCCGGTATGCCAAACCCGGCAGAAAGCGGAAGCGGAAGAACGCAGGTTTCCAGATCGCGCAAAAGTTCTTTAATGCGCAAAGCCTGGTTTACCGAATCCGCATAAACGTAAATTTTCCAGTCGTCGTTCAATAATTCTGTAATCTGTTCTGTTAAAAAGTTTATGTTGCCGAAAAAACCTTTTGGCGCATCGCTTGTAAAAGTTAAATGCTGGCTGCCCGGTATTTGGGTTGAATGAATTGAGCGGATGTACAAATTGCGCATTTGTTTTCCGTTTTCAGAAAGCCCGTTTACAGCCTTAAAGTCCAGCAGAATGTCTTTTGGTTTTGGCACGGGAGAAACGGCGCGGGCTTTTTTATACAAACCGTCATATTCGCGGTCAAAACTTTCCTGCGCATTGTTCAGGCGGTCATAATCCAGATAGATTACCGTCGTGTCGCTGCCCAGATAATCAATAATTGAATATTTTCTTCCATATATTTCTTCAAAAGTCATGGAATAGAACATTTCTTCGCCTTCAGCCTGTTTGCTGATGTAAAGTTTGCTTAAAAATTCTTCCAGACCTTCTTTGAAGGTGTTTTTGTCATCGCCAAAATCTTCGCTGCGTTTTTCAATTGCCTTTTCCAGATGCCCCGTAAGTTCATCGTTCCAGATAACTTCCTTCATCGGGTAAATCAGCAGGCTTTCGCTTTCGGCGCTGTCGCTGTCGTAGGTCTGGCTGATTACGTTGAATGTCTTTATTTTTTCAATCTGGTCAAAATCAAACTGAATGCGGTGCGGCGCGTCTTCGCCGGGCATAAAAATATCCAGAACTTCGCCGCGCAAGGTGAATTCGCCGCGCACCGAAACGCGCGGTACGCGCAGATAGCCGCGTTCTGCAAGAAGGCTTGCAAATGACTGCGGGTCAAACTGTTCGCCTTTTTTTACCGTGAGCGAAAGGCTTTTTATGTATTCTTTTGGCGGTACCGGGCTTTGCAGCGAGCGCTGGGTTGTAATGAATATTTTGGAACGGGTAGTGCGCCTGAAAATTTCCGTGCCGTCCTGTGCAAGTTTTGACAAAACGCCGGCGCGTTCACCAAATACAAGCGAACCGGTAGAAGCGGCGCGGTATGGTACCAGACCCCACCATGGAAGCTGCAAAATTTCCGGCATATTGCCGTTTTCTTCCATATTCGTGCGCTTTTTATTCGGTTCAGGATTTTCGTCGTTTAAAACCGTGCGGGCGGCAACAGGTTCCGCATCGTTAAAAATACTTTTTAAGTCTTCGCTTAATGTTTCTGCGTCTTTTTCGGTTGGCACAACCAGAAGAAAATCCGAAGCATTGCTTAACGGCATGGCATTTTTATACTGAATGCTGGACATTAAATCATTTCTGCGGTTTTGCAAAAGTTCTGCAATAAAGAATGCCGATAAACCGCCCTGTAATCCTTCAATTTCGTAAGGAAAATTTTCCTCTTTAATGGAAGAAATTACATCTTGCATATTTTTCCACGCATGAATGTGCTTTTGTAAAGAACTAGACTGTAAGGTATTCATAAAAGTATTCCGATATTTAAGCAGGAGAATTGGTGTGAAACGTACCCTAATTTGTATTATAACGATTTTTGCAATCTTTGCACAACAATTATGGGCACAGAATTCCGCATCTGTTGCTGGTGCTAATGTTTCTATCAAATTTTATGATAAAACTATGTACTATCCGGGCAACAGCCAGGATAACCCTGTGTTTGTAAAAGTAACGATTGCTAACAATGGCTCTGAAACTGTACGGTTTAAGCTTGCTGACGACCGTATGTTCAGTGTTGATTTTACAGGCTACACTGTAAAAAATAGCAGGCTTGCACATACAGATAATTTTATCCGCAAGCGCAGCACAAACCAGACGGTTTTCTTTAGAGAAATTGCCCTGGAAGCTGGAGAAGAATATTCTTTTGTTGAAAACCTGAAAGACTATCTCGTAATTCCGGAACCGGCAATTTACTACATTGAACTTCGCTTCTATCCTGAATTGTTCCGCAGCCAGCAGGTTACGCTTGAAAACAAAAACGAAAGCGGTGCAATCAAAGTTAGCATGAACAATGTTCAGAACGGCTGTATTGTTACAAACCGCCTTACACTGGAAGTTAAACCTTCGCCAAGCGCAGCTTCAATGACTTCGCTGCCGTTGACTGCAACAGAAACCGAACTGCTTAAACCGCAGCCAATTTCGCCGGACAAGGTTGTTGAACAGACAATTATCGCGCGGCAGAAAAGCCTGTGGGATCAGTATTTCCTTTATCTTGATGTAGAAGAACTTTATGCAAGCGACCCGGCACGCAAGCGCAAATACCGCGCAGAAAGTGCAGACCAGCGCGCACGTATGATAGAAAACTACAAAATCGATTTGCGTCAGTCTCGCATTGACAAAGATATTGTAGCAATTCCAACTTCATTTGAAATTGAAAAAACAATGTATACCACAACCGAAGGTACGGTTACCGTTCGCGAATGGTTTACCTATGATAATTTCAAAGAAATCAAGCGCTATACATATTTTGTCCGCCAGCGCGACGGCATCTGGCAGATTTATAACTACAGCGTAGAAAACTTGGGAACAGAATGAAAACAATGTTCATTACCGGCAAAGAAACTGACACTGCTCGTTGTGCGGAATATTTAAAAAGTGTCGGTAGTGAAAACATTTTCTATCACTGGCCTGTAAAAGCCATGGATAATCTGGATGAAATCCGTCCGCATGTTCTGGTACTTAATGCAAATGATTTTCCGCGTTTGTGGAAAACCATTTTGCAGTATGTCAGAAGCGATGAAAAGTTTGAAGATTTAATCGTCCTGCTTATCGGTTCTAGCCTTGACGATGCGGAACAGGACAAAGCCCGGTGTTTGGGCGTTTCGCGGATTATTCAGCCGGAATTAAACGAAAGCGATGAAAAGGTTATTTACAATCTGCTTGCACAGAACCATCTGGTAAGCGAAAAAGAAGCCGTTTCACTGGCTTTCCGTCATCCGGCAACTTACGGTATCGTAACAGGTCAGATTACCGGCATGTACGGTTCAATTGTAATTTTTAAGCCCGAAAAAGCCGGTATAATTGCTGACATAAAAAACGGAACGGTAATAAAATCCAGCACGCTTAAAATAGGTCATGCTGTTACCGAACCATTGCTGAAAGTTTTGCATAATGGCACCAGCGAACTTCAGCTGCAAATATTGTAATTTTGTGTCAAATCCAATAAAAAAAGCTTCTCGTCTGCGAGAAGCTTTTTTTGTACCTTGAAAAATATTCAGTTTAAGTTAAATCTTGGTTCTGAAATAGAACAAAATGAACGCGGCAATTGCCATAAAAGCAATAATCACAACCAGAATCATCCAGAAAGGCAGGTCGTCTTTTGTTTTTGCTTTCTTTTTCTGCCATTTGCCGCCGGAATATTTTAAGCCGTTCTTGCCGCCGCCGGAACTGCCTGCCAAATCACTGCCGTCAAAAGCGTAGCCGCACTGCGGACATCCGTTGCTGAAAGTATCCGGGTTGCCTTTTTTGCCGCATCTCGGGCAGAAAACCGATTCAAAAAACTTGCCGCAGCGCTTGCAGAAAGTCGCGTTGCGGTCAACTTCGGCACCGCAAAAATTACAGAAAAATCTGGGCTTCTTATTGTTACTCACAGTTTCCGCCAAAATTAAGAACACTTAGAACAGTTGTCGCAAGATTTAGGCGACGAACTGCCGGAATCGTTAACATAAAAGCCGGAACCCTTAAAACTAATACCAATTCCGGCACTAAGAACTTTATGAACCCCTTTGCCGCATTTCGGGCATTCCGTTAAGGCAGGGTCAGACATTTTTTGAAAAGCTTCAAATTTATAGCCGCAGTCTTCACATTCGTAATCGTAAGTAGGCATATTTTCCTCTTTTTTTGAACAAGTGGTATTTATTTAAGAACGGTGAACGCCGGAAAGTGTTTGGAATTCGCCATTTTTTTCAAACTGATATAACTAATATACAAACTATTTGCACAAATGTCGAGTTATGAAAATATTAAAAAGCTGTTTTTTTATATGCCTGTAAATTTCAATTTGTTGAAATATAACAATTTAAAAATGCGTTTGTGCATGCCGCCGTCTTAACGTTGCCGTAAAGCCCTGACTGTTTGCGGTTGTATTTCAATATGCAAAAACCATTTATTTTCAAATGCAAATTATTGAATGCTGTGGTAGAATAAAACCATATGTTAAATGTTGCGGTATTGGTTTACGACCTGATAAATAATTACAATCACACTGTTGTAGACGGAATATACAATTTTTTTGAAGACAAGGATGATGTACGCCTGATTGTTGCGCCAGTCAACGTTCCGCTTATAAAGGCAGGCAATTACGATTATCATTTCTGGCTTTCTACCAGAATTTTAACCAGCCGGCAGATTGATGGCGTGATAATCATTCCAAACTCTTTTTCAAATTACGTTGATTTCGATAAACTTTCCGAAGAACTTCAGGTTTTTTCCGGAAAACCCGTCATTTCCATTTCGCGCAAAATAAACATTCCTTCAAGCAGGCATACATTCAATTCAAGCGTTTCTGCATACGACCAGGTTATTGAACATATAAAAAACAGGCACAACAGAAAACGCATAGCTTTTTTTACGGCAAAACTTTCCGGCTCGCCGGAATCTGAAGAGAGGCTGGAATCTTTTAAGCAGGCGCTTAAAAATCATGATTTGCCTTTTTACCCGGAATTAGTGTTTGACGGCGATTTTACGCCAGGTACGGCAGAAGAAGTTTTGGGTAATTTTATAAAATCAAAAGAAGATTTAAATTTTGATGCAATTTGCTGCGTAAACGATTTTACGGCAGGCGGCGTTATCTATCTTTTTGAAAAAATCGGAATAAAATGCCCGGAAGATGTTGTTATTTTCGGCTATGATGATTCCAATTTTGCAATAAAAGTATTTCCAAGGCTTTCCACGATAAATCAGGCTGTTCCAGAAATTGGAACAAAAGCTGCCGAAATTATTTATAAAACGCTTAAAAATCAGGAAACGGAAACTGTTTACAAAACAAAGGCATATCCAGTTTACAGGCAGTCCTGCGGCTGCATAAGCTGCAATTCCTATTCAACTGCTTACTACGATTACAATGGAAAATACTTTGAAAAAGACGAAGTAATGTACGGCAAGGAAATGAGCAGCATTAAAAAGCATCAAAAGGCTCTTTCTGAAATTTACAGCATGATAAATCTGATAGACAGTAAAATTTCTTTGGAAACGGTTCAAGAAGTGCTGAAGCCTGCTATGAAACTTTCCAGAATTTCAGAAATGTCCGTGTGCCTTTACTGCGAGCCGCTCATAATCCGCAAATCCTGCGATTTTGTTCTGCCGGAAAAAGCCATGCTTAATCTTTTTGTAAATTCGGCAGCAGAAAATTATGAAGCCTTTGAGTTTGGTAAAGGCTTTGAGTTTAATCTGGATTCCAGAATAATACCGGCTGAATACGACCAGAACCAGCCCGGCATTTATTACATTCACCCGATTTTTATAAGGGACAAGAATTACGGCTACATAATCTGCAAGGGAGAAAGCCGTGAATATATTGTTACGGCAATAAACCTTAAAATTTTTTCCGATATTCTGGGCAATGCCTACGAATATTCAAAAGTAATGAACCAGCACCAGAAACTTATGGAAGACAACGAAAGTCTTTCTTTAAGTGCAAAAACAGACGAGCTGACAAAACTTTTTAACCGCCG
>JAKSTR010000049.1 GCA_024402495.1 Treponemataceae bacterium | reverse complement strand
TGAGCCACGACGGGTTCGAACCATCGACCCACAGATTAAGAGTCTGTTGCTCTACCAGCTGAGCTAGTGGCCCGTTACAAGCTTGCGCAAGTGTCTATATAATAATTTTTTTTACTAATTATGTCAATAGCTATTATAATTTCACTTTTACAACTATTGCAGGTTTACACAAAAAAAGCGGTACTAAATAAAGTACCGCTTAATCTTTCTATTTTGTTAAAGCAAACCGTTTACGCAGAACGCATTTTACTGAATTGATTTAATCAAGTTAATCAGTACAGGTTTCTGCTTGTCTGCAACCACGGCGTCAGCTTCTGCTTTCTGTTCGGCTTCGGCAACCTGCGGCGGAAGAACAATTTCGTCGTTTACATTGATGCGGTCGTAAAACCCTTTCTGCTTGATAACGCCTTCACTAATTTCTTCGCCAACTTCCGTAATTGTAACCGTGCCGTACAAATCGTCTTCTTTATAGGCAACACCCATAGAACGGTCTGCGGTTGTTACGCCGTTGCGCTTAACAATATTAAACACATCATCTTTTTTAACGCCGTCGCTTCTGCCAACATCAAGCAAAATGGTAGAAACATTGCGCGCAATAATCTTACCCCTGTCCGGCATGGCACTGTTTACAACCTGAGTCAGGCGGCGCAATGCACTTGCGTAGCGGTTGTTACCGGTGCGGTAAACCTTAAATTCCGCAGCCTTATTGCCGGTGCGAGAAACATACAAATCAAGCGAAACTGTAAGTTCGCGTTCATTTTCTTCAAATTGAACCAAACCGAAATAATCCTGCTGACCCTGACGCGAAAGCCTGAAAGCTTCCGCATAACCGCTGATTGAAGAACCGTAAGCAGTTACCTTCATTCTTCCGTCGTTGGAAAGATTTTCTGCAAGCATCTGGGCTGTAAGCTGGTCGCTGTCAGGGTGCACCAGCTGAACCGAAGGCTTAACGTAATACAAGCCCACAGAACAACGGGTTTTATCCATATAGAACGGCTCAACATTCCATTTGTTTGACAGACTGTCTTCCAGCAAAGAAGAAAATGATTCAATTTTGTCTTTTATATCCTGTGTTTCGCCGCCCTGATCGCGGATAAAACAAAGCTGACCCAAATAATTTTCAGGGTAGCCGTCGCGCAGAAGAATTTCTGCAAACGCCATGCGCGAACTTGTGCTGGAAGGATTGATGACCAGCGCACGTTTATATTCCTGCCGTGCCTGAAAAGACAGATATTTCTGCGAAAATTCTTCTGCCTTTTTTGTGTGCCACTGCGACCAAACCGTGCGGCGCTTGTCTTCAACATTCAAATAAGAACAAACCAGCTGTTCCATCGCGGCGCGCATAATTTCGTCTTCCGGGTCAACTTCAAGACCGGTTTGATAAGCCTTAATCGCTTCTTCTACACGGTTAAGCCGCGAAAGCGCAAGCCCTTTCAAATACCAGGCAGAAGAATACTGGCGGTTGCGGCTGATGCGGTAATCGCAAATGTCAATTACCGACTGGTAACGCATTGTAGAATATAAAATTGAAGCCAAAAGGCTGTAAGCTTCGTCATAATCCGGGCGCAGCTGAATTGCAGAACGTACACGGCCTTCGGCTTCTACCCAGTCGCCGTCGCGCGCCAGCAAATAAGCCGCAAAATAGTGAACTTCCGGATTGTCGCTGTGATATTTTAAAGCCTGATTTACATAATCTTTTGCGGCTTTAGTTTTGCCCAGTTCATAAGAAACCAGGGCAAGGGAAATAAGCGCCTTGCGGTTTTCCGGCTGGCGCTTTAATGCGTCCAGATACCAACTTTCAGCCCCGGACATTTTGCCATTAAAAATATCAAGTTCTGCAAGACCAAAACGGGCATCCGTATCGTTAGGAAATTTTGCAAGAATACCGTCAAAAACCTTGCGCGCTTCGTCCAAACGCCCCAGCCCTATTAAAGAAAAACCTTTAATATTCTGCACGCTGGTGGTGCTTTTTAAATACTGCGCCGCGGTATCGGCATAGGAAATTGCCAGATCGTATTCGCCCAAAGCGTAAGTACATTCAGCAAGGGCAAGCCACGCCTGACCATAAGAAGAATTAAGGCGCAAAGCTTCCTGAAAAAGCTCGGTTGCCCGGTACCAGTTCTGGCTTTCCTGCTGGTCTTTGCCCTGTTCATAAAAATCTAATGCCGTGGGTTTTCTGTTTTCTGCTTTAAAAATACCTTGGGGAAAAACCACCGACACGGACAAAATAAGTGCACAAATTATTAGAATTTTTTTCATTAAACCGCCCCACCCGCGTTTTTTTAAGATTCTTCGTGTTTAATCACTTTTATTTGATTGATTCGGTGACCTTCCATGTCCTGCACGATAAAATCATAGTTGTTCCAGCTAACTTTTTCGTATTTAACCGGAATTTTACCGAACAAATCAAAAACAAAACCGCCAAGCGTATCAAATTCTTCATTGGGAAAATCTGCCGAAATTTCTTCGTTAAGTTCTTCAACATTTATGCGCGCATCGCAAAGGTACATACCCTCGCCCACAGACAGAATATCTTCGCGCTCGTTGTCAAACTCATCCTGAATATCGCCAACAATCTGCTCAATGATGTCTTCCATACAGACAATGCCGGAAATTCCGCCATATTCATCAATTGCAATCGCAATGTGAACATGCCGTCTTTTAAATTCTCGTAACAAACTGTCGATACGTTTAGATTCCGGAACAAAAAAAGGCTTGCGAATTATCTTTTCTATCTCTAACGGTGAATGAGCCACCGCCGTACGAATCAAATCTTTAACGTGAAGAATGCCCGTAACGTTATCAATTGAACCGCTGTACACCGGAAAACGCGAATGACCGCTGGCTGTAACCGCGTCTAAAATCTCATCCATCGACATTTCCGCCGAAATAAAATCAACGTCAATACGCGGAATCATAACCTCTTTAACCGAAGTTTCAGAAAGGTCTTCTATTCCCTTAATCATGTCACGTTTTTCTTCAAGAATCTGTTCCTGCTCAGCCGCGTCCGGCCCGGTACTGTGAGGTTCCTCCTCAGAGGATTTACCAAAAATTTTATCTAATACTTTCATTTCTTTTCCTGTTGAATGATGTTAAATAATATTATCGCCTGCCATTTTTGCAAGAATTTCTTCCTGAAATTTAAGCATAGGCTGTTCCGGCGAATTGTCACTGTGATCCATTCCGCTTAAATGCAAAACTCCGTGAATCAAAAGTCGTTTTAATTCTTCATTTTCCGTTACACCGAATTCGGTGCAGTTTGTTTTCAGCGTATCAAGACTGATTACAATATCACCGGCAGTAAACCAGGTTTCATCATTTTCGTCGGTGTATTCATCGCCCTGTTCAAAACTAAGCACGTCGGTCGGATTATCAATCTGCCGGTACTGTCTGTTCAAATCCCAGATAAACTTATCGTTGCAGAACAGAACAGAAAGTTCCCAGTGGTCTTTTTCAAGATTGTCCAGAACCTTTGTTACAAAAGGTTTAACGTTATCAAACCATGAAGGTGCTTCGCAAGTTTCTTCCATTTCAACAAAAATTTCGTTTTTCATTTTCTTTTTTCCTTTTGAACGGCGTTTTCGCCTTTTTCAGTTTTTTCTGCTTTACCAGCTTCACCAACTTTGTCCGGGTCTTTCTGGTCCGGGTATTCAATACGTGAATGATAATAAGCGGTTAAAATATCTACAAAAACTTTTCTAATTTTTCCAAGTTCCTTAAATGTCAAATCAGAATTATCAAGCTGCCCTTCTTCGTATTTTTTCATTACCAGCATGCCAATGAATTTTTCAAGGCGCGGTGCCGTGGGCTTTTCAAGGGTGCGACAGGCAGCTTCTACAGTATCGGCAAGCATTACAACCGCCGCTTCCTTGCTTGAAGGCGGATTACCAATATAGCGGTAATCGTCCGGCGAAACATTTTCATCAAGCTTTTTGGCTTCGTTGAAAAAATAACCCACAACGCTGTTTCCGTGGTGTTCGGCAATAATATCGATAACTTCTTCGGGCAAATGCAGCTGCTGGGCTTTTTCTACACCCCGGCGCACGTGCCTGCGTATAATCGTAACGGACATATTCGGGTTCAGTTCGTCGTGCTTGTTGCCGCCGGTCTGGTTTTCTACAAAATATTCGGGGTTTTCAACTTTTCCCAAATCGTGGTAATAAGCGCCTACACGCGCCAGAAGCGAATTTGCCTTGATTTCGCGGCAGGCGGTTTCTGCCAAAGTTGCAACCATAACGGAATGGCTGTAAGTGCCCGGCGCGGTTAAAAGCATGTGCTTCATGGTCGGGCTGTTCAGGTCAGACAAATCCATCAAACGGAAAGTTGTTACGGTATTCAAAAAAGCTTCCAGCGGAGTTAAAAAGCCCAAAGCCAGAACGCCGGAAATAAAGCCGTTAAAGGCAACCCCGGCAAGGCATCCAAAAAGCTGCATCTGCTGCCGCGGAAAGATAAAATACAGGGCAAAAAACAAAACTGCGTGAACAATTACCATTACGGCACTTATGTGAATAAAGCCCATGCGTTTTTCCATTTTGTAAACCAGACGGGCACCCACAAGCGAAGAAATCAAAACAAACAAAAAGGCTTCAACTTTAAAAGAAGTAGCAACAAGAACGCCAAGCGCCATGATAACCGCAGTGCAGTTTGCAACCGGAAGGCTTATTAAAATGCAAACCAGCATAGAACCCAGCGCACACGGCAAAACAGAAACAAGCGCAAAAGGCGAAGAAAAAGTCTGAATATTTATAACTAAAGACGCAATTGCATATACTAAAAAGAAAAGAACACACAGAAATATGGTTTCGCGCAATTCAAGGTTTTGCCCGCGTATAGTTGCCTTAAACAGAAGCACAACAATCAGAATAAGCAAAATTAAATATACAAAAGAACGCATGAAGCCTTTTGCATCCAGTTTATCGCTGGTTTTAGAAATAGCCTGCAACTTTTTATAAGCTTCTTCTGTAATAGGAAAACCCTTGCGGATGATTTTTTCACCGGCTTTTATGCTTATGCCCTGCCCGCCGATAGGCACAATATTGCGCTTTGCAATTACCGTTATATCAGAAATTTGACCGACTTCGTAATCTGCGTAATTTGCAGCGGCGGCAGCTTCGCGCGTGGCAAAATCTGCAAACGTAACGCCCAAAACAGCAACAAAAGTAACAATCAATACCAGAATCATTGCCGCCTGAGCCTTAATTTTTTCTACAGCACCAGACCAAAACTTTATGAAAGTTTTTTCGTCATTTCTTTTTCTATTCTTCTTTGGCATCTTCGTAAGCCTGAATTATTTTTTTTACCAATGGATTTCGCACCACGTCTTCGCCGTCAAGCTCCAGAAAACATATTTCTTCTATATTAGAAAGCACGTTTTTAGCATGAACCAGCCCGGAACGAACCCGTTTTGGTAAATCAATTTGACTAATGTCGCCAGTAATGAATACTTTCGACCCATCTCCCATACGCGTAAGAAACATTTTCATCTGTTCCACGGTAGTATTTTGTGCTTCGTCTAAAAGCACTATACAATTATCAAGTGTACGCCCGCGCATATAAGCTAAAGGCGCAATTTCAATCATTCCGGATTCGTCCATTCTGCGAAGTATTTCGCGCGGAAGCAAACTTTCCATCGCATCGTAAAGCGGACGCAGATACGGGTTTATTTTCTGTTCCAAATCGCCGGGCAAAAAACCAAGGCTTTCACCGGCTTCTACAACCGGGCGGGTTAAAACAAGCTTCCGCTTTTGCCGGCTTAAAAGCAGCTGCAAAGCCTGTGCAACGGCTAAAAACGTTTTGCCGCAGCCCGCCGGTCCGATTGCAAAAACCATGTCGTGACTGCGCATTCCCTGCACAAGTTTTGCCTGCCCCAAAGTTTTTGGGTAAATGCGCCGCACGCCGCCGGGTATCTGTATGTAAAGGTCAGAAAAATTACAGGAATTGCTTTGCATTTCTGCAAGTGCCTGATCTATTGTCTGTGAATTATCTGAAAAATCGTCGTCACGGGAAAAATCTGAAAAACCGTTCTGGTTCGGTTCAAAATTATTTTTATAATTATCGTGCAAAATTGAATGAATCATATCAGCACCGGGTTCGGCACCCTTAGAAACTTCGTAGGCGATACGGTCAACAATCTGCCTGAAACGCCTTTGCAAAACAGAATCGGCGTCAGCAACGGTAAGTTCGTTACCACAAGCAAAAACCGGCACACCCAAGTGCTGTTCGATGAGTCTTAAATTACTATCATTGGTGCCGCACAGTTTTGACAAAATCTCAGAATCTGAAACGACAATGGTATATGTAGATTCCACCAAATCAATTTTATATTCGCAAAGCTATTGAGTCAAGGCGCGTACTTCTCAATTTTCTCTTATTTAATATGTTCTGTGTACAAGGCACAGTTTTTGCTTGCAAAAACTGCGGGCTTGGTATGAATGTTAACTGGGCTTCCCGATTTTCTGCAACTACCGATTGTCTATGCCCAAGGCACAGTTTTTTGCGTACACCAAGCAAAAGCGAGTCATGCTGAACTTGTTAGCCTGCTGCAGCGGCGCACAGCATCTGATTTGTTCCCAAAAAGCAGATTCCGAACCAAGTTCGGAATGACGCATTTTCTACAAATATTGAAAGCACATTCAAAGTTTTATAAAAATATTCGCAGTTTTTGCGCAGTCAAAAACTGGGGGATTTTGCGTACACCAAACAACAGTAAGAGAAAAAGCAAACAGCAAACAGCAAAAGCACGAGCGATTTAAGCGGAATATTTTACGGGTTCAGCTGGACGGTGCCGTATTCGTCTACAATTTCAGCTTTGGCGGCTGGCAGCGGCTTCCACACGGCGCTGAACGAAAAAGACGGCGTATAATCCAAGTGGCTGTAACCGTTTTCGTAAACCATGCGCGGCGAAATTTCCAGCTTTGAATTAACATTCCAGTCGTGCAAATCGTGGGTAAGCTGCATTTTAAACGAATTAACCTTAAAGCCCGAAGCCTGACGGTCTGCAAGATTTGCAAAATTATAAGACTTGGCAAGGTCTACAAACCAGTTGGTTTCGCCGGGCAGCCAGCCCGATTTACCCAAACCGTCCTGCACGTACCTGAAAATTACATCGTTGCGGTGGTCTGAAGAAAAAGTTAAATGCAAAAATTCGTTAACCGTAAAATCAAGCCCCGGAGAAAAAGTAAAATAACTCGCCGTCGGCTTCAAAAAATCAACAACAACCGAAGTATTTAAAGTTGGAGAAACAACTATGCGGTCTTTCCAGAAATAATAAGTTTTTTTTGGCAAATCAAAGCGCACTACGCCCTGATACGGTCTGAACCGAACCTCGCCGTTGCTTTTCCAGCCGGTAACAGGGTCGTAATCGTAGCCCGAAGTATAAATTTCGCTGAATTCCAGCGACAAGCCGCCAAAACTTAAGCCGGCGTTAAAATAATCATAATACTGCCCCTGGGCAATATATTTTACAGTCTGGGTCAGGCGCAGCTTGTCTTCAAAACCGGCAACCGTAACCTGATTTATTACTGGCAAAACATACCATGAATTATCTGTTTTTGAATGAACGGCAACGCCGGTTTCTGTTTTTGTTTCAAAATGAGGCATATTAAAAGTTGCTTCTACTTCGTGCTTGGGCAGAAGCGGCGGCAAAGCCGATTTTATTTTAATTTCTTCCTTTATATCCTCAGTTTTTGCCACAAAATCAAGGGTAACATTATGTTCTTCAAAAGTTTTTTCGTCCCATTTCGGGCCAAGCAGGCTGAAAGCCGCAATATCAGAACCGTCTTCGGCGGTCTGCCTGCGCAAAAGCCTGATTGAATTATTATAGGAAATTGAAGTTTCGGCAAAATAGTCAGTCAAAACGAACGGCCGAAGAATTACGCTGTTGACGCTTTTAATTTCAGCCTTGCGTGCCTTGATGTCACTTAAAGCAACCTGACTTGCTTCTTCACCGCTGTTATAATATTTTGCATTTACCGAAGGGTGTTTCTGGTAAACGCCGTCAAAAACAATTGAATTGTCAAGTTCAAAAAAGCCGTTACGCCATTTCAGCATGCTGTCCAGCGAATTTGTGCCTGAAACCGAGAAGAAATTGTTCATAAAATCGTTCCAGGCAGAAACCGACGGGTTGGGCCATGCCTGCGGCGAATATTTATAAAGCGAACGCAGCTGCGGATTAAGGGAATATTTCAAAGTATATGCAAAGCCGCCGATTTCCTTAACCGGCAGCCTTGGCGTACCGAGAACAGGAAAAGGAAAATCGCCTTTTGCAGTATTCAAGAAATTTTCATAATCGCCGGAAATAATAAAATCCGAAGGTTTTTCAAGCTTTAAGCTTTCAGCGTAATTTTCGCCTTTTTCTGCAAGTTCATCCTGCCGTTTAAAATATTCTTCTACAAAAAGCCGTTCAATCTGCTTTTGTGCGTAGTTTTCTTCTATATAATCAATAATCGTGCCGTTTACCGAAATGTCAGCATTAAGCGGCACAATTTCATCCGGGTAATAAAACTGGCGGTTCGGGTCAACCACGTTTTCCACCGCCTGATTCGTTTTTGCCTGCCAGTCAACGTAAGATTCAAAATTGTTGATAGCAAACTTAAAGTACGGAGCATAATCTTCCATATTCGGTGCAAAATTGCCGCTTAAACGCCACATGAACGAATTAAGCACCGCGTCCTGATAGGTTTCGTTTTCGCTTTCGGTAGAAATGCCCTGCTTGGTAAAATAGCCAACCCAGTCCATGTTTTCGCTGCGGTTAAAAAAATCAGCCTTAAAAAACGGGTCAGAATACAGCGGCAGGCGCAGCGCAATGGAAAGCGCATCGTTTTTGCCGCTGATGCCAAAATCGGTAAAATAGCGTATTGGCAGCTTTACGCCAAAAATTGAACTTGAGTTCCATTCCGAAGCGCCGTTCAGGTTTTTCGGGCTGTAAAGGGCATTATCCTGCAAAAAATACAAATTGCGCGTTTTTGCACCAAGCGCGGCAAAATCTATGGTCTGCACAAAAGAATCTTCAGGGTGAAATTCGCCCTGCACGCCAGCCATGCCGCCCAGATTAGAATAAAGGTCTGCAAGAATTTTTACAAAATCCCGGCTTTCGCCTTTTTCTTCAACCGGCGTATCAGAATTGCGCAGGAATAAGCCCTGCCGCGTCTGTTCATAAAGCTGGTCAACCTGCGTAAAGCTGTAGCCAGAATCAGTGCCGTCGCCGGGTTTGGGCAAAGGCTTGCGCCCGATTATGTAGGTGGTTGTCTGGGTATAATAACCCACGCGCGGGCGGTAGCCGAAACTGGGATTAAAAATCATTTCGTCTTTAGGGTAATAAAAAAACGGCAAGTACAAAACCGGAATCCGCCCGACATACAGAAGCCCGTTCAAAAACGCAAACTCGTTGCCGGGCAAAAGCCACAGACGGCTTGCCTTTATCTGCCAGTGCGGATCGGGTTCATCGCAGAAAGTGATTGTGCCGTTTTTAAAAACCGCCGTGCCGGAATCGTTTCTGGCAAAAAGTTCGGCAGAAATTACCAGTTCGGTTTCGCCGTCAGGGCTTAGCTGGGCTTTCTGCTTCTGGTTGAACTTGAATTCGTCAAAAATACCTTCAAGGCTGGAAGTATTAAGCAAAAGCGAGCTTCCTTCCAGCCGTCTGGAAGTGGCATCGCTGATATTTTCTTCCATTATAACGCTGCCGGAAGCGTAAATCATGCTGCGTTCCCGGTCGTAGTTTACCGTATCGGCGCAGATTTCAATTCTGGTTGCGCCCTTTTCTACCGTTAAAAAAACATCACCGCTAAACTGAACGATGTCGCGCCCGGTGCGCCGGTCTTTAAAATTCTGGGTACGCATGGCGCGGACAATGGTAACCTTGCTTTTAATGGTTTCTGCAAAAGCTGTCCGGGCTGAAAAAACCATAAATATCAAAGCCGCAAAGAGAAAAATTAAATTTCTTTTCTTTTTATTATAAAAAGCTACCATTTTTACCTTATTCGTATTGTTTCTGCATTATTCGTTTTTGGCGGCTGCGTTGCGCCGGGCTTCGCGTTCAAGCATTTCTTTAATGAACCTGCCGGTATGAGAACCTGCCGCATTTGCAACTTCTTCCGGCGTGCCGGTGGCAATAATCTGTCCGCCGCCGCTTCCGCCTTCAGGGCCAAGGTCAATAATCCTGTCTGCCTGACATATTACGTCCAGATTGTGTTCTATCATCAGTACGGTGTTACCTTTGTCTACCAGACGCTGAATGACTTCCATAAGCTGCTTAACGTCGGCAAAATGAAGCCCGGTTGTAGGTTCGTCCAGAATATAAAGGGTTTTACCCGTAGATTTGCGAGCAAGTTCGTTGGCAAGTTTTACGCGCTGGGCTTCGCCGCCGCTAAGGGTAAGTGCATTTTGCCCAAGCTGAATATATCCAAGACCCACGGAACATAAAGTTTCAAGCTTGCGCGCAATGTGCGGAATAGACGAGAAAAATTCCGCGGCTTCTTCAATTGACATATTGAGTACATCGTCAATGCTTTTGCCTTTATAGCGCACGTCCAGAGTTTCCTGATTAAAGCGTTTGCCGCCGCATACGTCGCAGACAATGTAAACGTCGGGCAGAAAGTTCATTTCAATTGTAATCGTACCGGCACCCAGACAGTTTTCGCACCTGCCGCCTTTTACGTTAAAGCTGAAACGCCCAGCCTGATAGCCGCGCGCTTTTGCGTCCGGCAGGGAAGCGTACAAATCGCGGATTGCATTAAAAACGCCGACGTAGGTTGCCGGGTTAGAGCGCGGCGTGCGCCCGATCGGGCTTTGGTCGATGTTGATGATTTTATCGATATTTTCAAAACCGCTTATGCTTTCGTACTTGCCCACCGGCAAACTGGTGCGCATTATTTTGTTGGAAAAAGCCGGATAAATTACGTCACTTAAAAGGGTTGATTTGCCCGAACCTGAAACGCCGGTGATACAGGTAAAAGCGCCCAGCGGTACTTCCACCGAAACGTTTTTAAGGTTGTGTTCGGTTACGCCGTTTATGCAGATACTGTTTCCGTTGCCTTTACGTCTTTCAGAAGGAATTTCCATGCGCAGAGTGCCTGCAAGATACTGCCCGGTAACGCTGTCTTTTACCTGCATTACCTGTTCCGGCGTACCGCTGGCAATAACTTTACCGCCGTGCACGCCTGCGCCCGGGCCCATGTCTACAATCCAGTCGGCAGTGCGCAAAGTCTGTTCATCGTGTTCAACAACAATAAGGGTATTGCCCAAATCGCGCAGGTAAGTAAGGGTGTTTATAAGGCGTTCGTTGTCGCGCTGGTGCAGACCAATTGAAGGTTCGTCAAGAATGTATAAAACGCCCATCAGGCTTGTACCAATCTGGGTTGCAAGGCGGATGCGCTGGGCTTCGCCGCCACTAAGGGTTGCCGCCTGCCGTTCAAGGGTTAAATATTCAAGCCCGACATTCTGCAAAAAACTCAGGCGGCTTTTAATTTCCTTAAAAATCTGGGCGGCAATCTGGTTCTGGCTTGGGGTAAGCTGAAGACTGTTAAAAAACTTTACTGATTCCGCTACAGACATTTTTGAAAGACTGTGAATGTTTTTTTCGCCGACGGTAACGGCAAGTGCTTCCTTGCGCAGCCTTTTGCCGCCGCAAGCCGTACAAACCCGGTGAGCCATCAGTTTTTCAAGGTTTTCGCGCTGGCTGTCGGAAAAACTTTCGGCATAGCGGCGCTTAATTTCGCCCATTATGCCCGGCCATGCCTGCGTATAATCGGAAATACCCGAACCGTCTACGCGCTTGTAGCGGAAATTCAGCGGTTCGCTGTCGCCGTACATTAAAACCTTATACTGGGCGGCGGTTAAATCTTCTATTTTAGTATTTGCGTCAAAGCCGTGGCGTTCTGCAAGCGCCGTAAAACGGCAGTTGTTCCAGTTGCTTTCTATATTAAAGCCCTGAATTGCGCCTTCGGCAAAAGTAAGGCTTTTGTCCGGAATTATCAGGTCTTCGTCAAACTCCATTTTTTCGCCCAAGCCGGTACATTCCGGGCAGGCACCAAACGGGTTGTTGAAAGAAAAAAGCCGCGGCTGAAGTTCAGGAAGAGAAACGCCGCAATCCGGGCAGCTGTTTTTCTGCGAAAAGAAATGTTCAACTTCGCTGTATTTTTTGCCGCCCTCTTCTTTTTCCAAAGGAATCTGCTGCAAGGCTATCATTATGCCGTTTGCGGTATTCAGTGCGGTTTCTACCGATTCTGCAATGCGCTTGCGCGATTCGGCTTTTACGATAATCCGGTCTACAATCAGTTCGATTGTATGTTTTTTCTGCTTGTCAAGCTTTATTGAATCTTCAAGTTCTACGGAAAGACCGTCGATGCGGGCGCGGACAAAGCCTTCCTTGCGGGCGTCGTCCAGAACTTTTGCGTGTTCGCCTTTTTTGCCGCGTATAACCGGCGCCAAAAGCTGAACGCGCGCGCCTTCTCCAAGCGCCATAATGCTTTCTATTATCTGGTCTGTGGTCTGTTCGTTAATTTCCTTGCCGCAAACCGGGCAATGCGGCTTGCCGATGCGCGCGTATAAAAGACGGTAATGGTCGTAAATTTCGGTTACTGTGCCCACGGTAGAACGCGGGTTGCGGTGGGTGGTTTTCTGTTCAATTGAAATTGCAGGCGAAAGTCCTTCTATCATATCAACGTCGGGTTTGTCCATTCTGCCCAAAAACTGTCGCGCGTAAGAAGAAAGGCTTTCCATGTAGCGGCGCTGACCTTCGGCAAAAATCGTATCAAACGCCAGGGAACTTTTGCCCGAACCTGACAAGCCGGAAATTACGACAAGCTTGTTTCTGGGAATTTCAACATCGATATTTTTCAGGTTGTGCTCTCTTGCACCACGTACCACAAGTTTTTCCATGGGCACAAGTATATTGAGAAAAATCGTTTTCCTCAAGCTGTCTTGTGCCTCATGTTTTTTCTCTAACCGATGGCTTGGCCTATGCACAAGGCACAGTTTTTGCAAGCAAAAACTGCGACATTTTCCTAAATCCGTCTTATGCTGCCTGATTTTTCTCTCACCGATGGCTTGGTCTATGCGCGCGTGCTGCTTATTTGACATGCAATTGCATTTCGTCATGCTGAACTCGTTAGCCTTCGGCGGCTACGCACAGCATCTGATTTGTTATCAGAATCGGATTCCGAAACGAGTTCGGAATGACAGGTTTTTATTCCGAATAACAAAAAGCCTTTTCAATCCGTCAGTCCTTGACATGCTGAACTTTCGTAAAAATAGTCGTAGTTTTTGCAAAGCAAAAACTAGGGGTTTTTGCCGACACCAAGCAATGGTTAGAGAAAAAGAGAACAGCAAAAGCTGCGGATTCCGAAACGAGTTCGGAATGGCACTTTACGCTAGGAAAGACGGGTTGCAATTCGGTATGACAGAGGAAATGCGCGCGATGTTTTTTTATTTCGTTTTATTTTCTGCTGTGTCTGATTCTGGGATTGAATCGAGCAGTTTGCGGTATGGCATTAGCATGCCGGCGGTTACGGCGTTGCCCATTCTGGCTTTTACTTTGGGATTGTTTACCAGCTTGCCGACAAGCCACATTTTTACGCGCGTGCCAAACTGTTTCTGCGGAAAATCAAAAAAGCCGTGCTTTTTGTAAAACTTGTAATCGGCATGCATAAAACCAGCCATAACGTAAATTAAATCCCTGAAAATTTTCATGCCGCCAATACCCAAAAACATTTGCGGCTGAACGATTCTGTTTTGCAGCGCAAATTGCAGATTAGCGCACAAACCTTCTATTTCTTCGCCGGTGGTTGCAATGCCAGCCAGAAAATTGCCGCCAACCTGCGCGCGGCCGTCTATTACCATGCGCAAATTAGGTTCGGCGGCAAGATTTCCGTTAACCAGATAGCCGAAAGGCATTCCCATAGTTACCGTGCGGTGACCGTTGCAAAACTGGCGGTCGTCGTATTTCTTAAAAAGTGCGCCCATGGAATGATTTTTGACAGAAAAGCCCAGAACAATTGCGCTGCAAGTTTGAATTTCACTGCGCAAAAAGTCGTCAAATCCGTCTTTGTAAACGCATTTGCCGCTTACGGCGCAGTTAAAGCAGCCCAAACACCCGCCGTCAATTCTTATTTTGCGCAAATTGAATACTTTTACACTACCCTGCCAGCTTTGCCTGAATTTTTCAATTAATTCAAAAAGCTTTTCGTCGTCTTCTGCCAAATCGCAAACAAGGGCAATTGTATTTGCGTTTTTTTCCTGATCAGGTTCTGTTTTTTGGAGATTCTGGACATTTGCGGCGTCTGGAGCATTTTGCGGCTGGGCAAAATGGCTGTGCACGGTTTGCCTTATCTGCTGAATATGGCTGTGGGCGCGGCTTAAAGCGCTGTCCGGGGCGGCTGGCACGGCAGAATATTTTGCAAGGCTGTCAATCCAATTGTTCTGCGCCCTAAACTGAACAAGATTCCAGAAATTTTCCGCGTCTTTTTGCCCGGCGGGTTTCAGCAAATCTTCCATATCTGCCGAAAGCCCTGCAAGATATTTTAAGCCCAAATCGCCGCAGTTCTGGCAAATAAAGGCGTGGGCGGTTGTATCGTAAAAATGCTTTGAAGTTGTAATCTGCGCGGCAAATTTTCCGCTTAAATCTATTTCGTTTTCGTAAATCAATTCAATAAAACGGTGCAGCTGGCTTGGTACCAAAAATGTATAAACCGGGTAGCAGAACAAAACCAAATCGCAGTTTTGCAGGGCGGCTTTTGCGGGTGCAAAATCGTTTTCGTACTGGCGCAAATATTTGCCGGCGTGCAAAGTTTCAAAATTGTCATTCGGGAATTTTTTCTGCAAATACAAAACCGTCTGAAAAGTGATGCTTTCCTTGCCCTTCGGGCTTCCGCTTAAAACACAAACATTCATGCAGATATTTTACAATATAAATTTAATTTTGTAAAAAAAAGAACCTTGCCAACGCCATAAAACATTAAGCAAGGTTCGTTTTTTAAGAATTGTTAAAAGAACGGTTTAGCAATTATTTTGCAAACAGGGCTTTTGCCAGTTCTTCAGCATACAAATCGATTGAAGGATACTGGTCGCGGTTTTCTTCGTAAACTGTCAGTGCATTGTATACGCGGTCAATATTTTTAAAGCCGTTGTTTTTTGCATTATACAGCATATCATATTTGAACGGACCTTCTGCAGAACCTTCTTTGTATACTTTGGCTTGTATAGCATTTTCAATATTTGCAGAAACAATACCCCACCACCAGTAATTTGACCAACCTTGGTTTGCATAATCAATTTTTTTCTGTTTTTTAGCAAGTTCTTCAATAACGGCAGCACAGTCTTCTACACTGCTGCCCAATTTCATGCTTACAAAATTAGAAAGTACGTTTCCAAGCATACATTCTACTTCTACATTGCCTGTATAGTAGTTGTACGGAATTGTAAGTGAATGGAAAACAGTTCCATTTTCTGTAGAAACACTGCCCCAGCAACCGTTATTGTTGAAGTAGCTTGTAAAAACAGCATATTTTGCATTATCAGCACCGCCCATGTAAGCATCCAAAGTTCTAAAATCGTAATCAAAATCTCTGTCTGAATTAAAGAATTCAACTACTTCGCCAAGTTCGTCCTTGTATTTCTTAAGGAATTCGCCAGCATTTGTATCATTGTAGAATTTTTCAAGTTCAACAATAAAATCACTTAAATCTTTCTTTGAAGAAAATACGCCAAAAACTCTTTCGCTTGGAACGCTTTTTACATCATCAAAAAAGCTGTATGCCATAAAAGCACAAGGAACTGAATAGTGAGCAGAGCGGCTCTGCTTATCTACAAACTTATCAAGTGTTTTAAGGAAAGCATGTTTTTTGTATGGTGTAAAATAAGATTTTGCATCATTCCATGCAGCTACATTTTTGTTTACATTTGCGAAATTATATTTCAATGCGGTTGCAATGAGATATGTGTCGATGTAATCGCTGGTGCAAAGCATTGCCTTTTCGCCTTCGTAAACAACGTTGCATTTTTCCTGTGCTGAAGCTGCGGCAATGGCAAGCACGCAGAACCCAAGTGTGAGTAAAAGTTTTTTCATACTTTATCTCCTAAAATAGTTAATGTTTTTTTATTAGTTTTGCCTTTCCGTTCCTTTTTTTTCAACCAGAAAAAAAACAGAGAAGCGGCAAAACCTAACGAAAAATAACTTTAAAGCATTTTTTAATTCTTGTATTGAGTAATTTACGCACAAAAATTTTGTGCGTTAACGCACGGTTTTGCATTTTTGGGCAAAAAACAGCCCGAATTTAGTATTTTTTGCCAGAAAACGCTTTGGGGAAGAAGAAAAGGACGCCGCCAAATTGCGCGATTTTTACCAAGCTTGTGGCTTGCAAGAAGGGGAAAATGTGACCTTATACAGACCAAAATGAGGCTAGCGATAAAAGTACAAAAAAACTTCGCAAAAGTTTTGGCAATCGCGAAGTTTTTTTGATTTTTATAAGTTGTTTTTAGGAAATAATTGATTTTATTTATCAGCGTTTAGTTCGTCTGCGATTTTCTGTACGGCTTCTATAGAAAGCCCGGTTACATCATGAACAAACTCAAAATCCATACCTTTATAAAGCAAATTCCGCGCCGTTTCGTACTTTGTCTGAAATGAACCGCGTTCAAAACCTTTTTCAATTCCTATCTGTTCGGCTTCAAACATTCTGTCTTCTACGTACATTTCCAGTGTCATATTTTCCCTCCGCCACTTTTCGTGGCCGTTGTTTTCTACTACTTTTTCGCTCAAGCGCTTCGTAAGGTCATCGCTGGGCTGACCGCTTGCAAAGAACTTTAGCAGCGCCGATGTATGAATATTATCACAACTGGCAAATTTTGTGAAATTGAAGAACAGTTTTTTGCATTTATCGTTGTATTTTTCGCTTACCATGCCGTTCACAGCGCTTTCTACCACGTAACATACTTCGCCGTCGCCAGTAAGGTCGAACGGACACAAAAATATTACGTAGCTTTGCTTCAGTTCCTGGTACGGCGCACCGGTTTTCAGCACGTCGTAGTCGCAGACAGCCTGATAATAGCGTGCGCGTAACGGCAGATTGCCGGTGTTTGTCATTTGCAGTTCTACGTCAAATACCGCAGTGCTGTTTTTTACAAATACGTCTAAGCGCACGCCCTTTGTTTCCAGCGCCGGCTTCAGTACTTCTTCGGTCTTTACGTCTTCCAGATGGTCAATTTCAATTTGAAGCAACGTTTCCAGTACCTGCCGGCAGAGTTCCTTGTCCTGCATCACCATAGCGAACATTACGGCGTTGGTAATCGGGATTATTTTTTTATTTTTCATAGTTTTTCCTTTGTAAGCTGCCTTACAAAAAGATATATTTGACAAAAAAATAATTTTTATGCACTTTTGGCGAAGATTTATAAAATATTTTAACTTGTGCTGACTTGAGCTTCTCATTTATCTAGTTTTACGCAGTAAAACTAGTCCTCGTGCACAGATAAAGACATGAATAGAGATAATAGAACAGCACGAGTAGCACAAGTCCCCTATTTTTGCAGAGCAAAAATAGGGAAGATTGGTAGGGAATAATAAAAAAATGCATTCTAATATAGAAAACTGCACATATAAACGAGTTCGGAATACGTTAACAGATTGCTCACAATTTGCATCTTTTTTACCTTATTTGTATTTTTTTCGTTTCCTCTATAATACAACAGTTTTCGCCCTACAAATTTTGCAGTTTGCAACGCGAACTGCACCTTGTGCACAGATAAAGATATGAATAGAGACAACGCAAGAAGCACAAGCCGCGCATAGACTCAGCGGAAATTAGAGAAAATAAAGTAGCGCATGCATTGGTTAGAGAAAAAGCAGGCAGCAAAAGCATCGGATTCCGAAACTAGTTCGGAATGACAATGCTTTTGCCTATAAAAGCAGTAGTTAGATACAGCACAAAAAGCAAAAGCAAGTCATGCTGAACTTGTTTCAGCATCTATCACGGTAGGTACAGAAACTAGTTCGGAATGACTGTATTTCATTCGGAATGACAAAATTCTTTCCAATTCGTCAGTTTTTGGCGCAAAAATAGAAAAATAGGAAAACAGGAACTTTCTGTAAATGACAACTTTTTCATAATTGTCATATATTTGCACATATTTCAAAACAATGCAACAGAATGTAATGGTTTTCATGCCGGCAGCTTATTCTGTTCTTTTTTAGTTAATACAAAATAACGAACGGCAATAAGCTTTTTTGGCGCTGATTCTGGCAAAATTGCCGCCAGCAGAAAATTAGAGATACGCTACATATAGCGTACCGGGAATTTAAAAACCGGGCAAATAATAACTGAAAAATACTGGAGAAAATGGAGAAATTTTGCTGAATTTTGCCCGAATTTGATGTTCTTTCGGCAAAAACAGGATAGAAACAGGCTTAAAAAAGGAACTTTTGGCTTTATTCGTTT
>JAKSTR010000048.1 GCA_024402495.1 Treponemataceae bacterium | reverse complement strand
GAGCTGGTTTTCCATACTTAGTGAATGGATTCTGCTTTAATATTTCTGTTGATTCTATATCGTAAATACCGAGTTCTGCATATTTATCAAGTAATGCATTGATCACTTCTTTTGCTGCTTCTCCGTATTTTCCAAATATGTCTCGCTTCTTTACATTATTTACACGTTCCCGCCGAGTTAATGGCTTCTGATCGAATGCAATATGACAGATAAAATCAAAGTCATCTACATCGGTCATATTCTGATCCTGTTTAATTAATTCAAGATCAATTCCTTTATCTTTAAGCATATTTCGGATAACTTCTTTCTTTTGTTCTTCATTCCATGTCTGGATAAAATTATCCAAAGTCTGATAAGTTCCGATTATGCTTTCCTTTGTGTAGTCTTCAATTGATTCCTGTTTTAAGAGTTTTCCATCGGTGTCGTAAATTGAAACTAAACGTTGCAAAACTTTTATATTTACACCGCCTTTTCCAATAACCTGAATCTGTCGAGGCACTGGTGGGTCTATTAGCACCATTTCCGTTACCTGGCTTATTTCCTCCGTTGTCAGTGTTACCACCATCATCACCACCAGTTGGTTTTCCAAACTCATCATCCTGTTCAATTTCACCATCCCAGTCAGGATCAGCGAACAAACGACTTACCCGGCGAAAGTCCATAATTGTAAAATGAGTTTTTCCTTCGCTATAACGGAGACGAGTTCCACGACCAATAATCTGTTTAAACTCTGTCATTGAATTAATAAGTTCATCAATAACAATGAGCTTTACCATTTTACAGTCTGAGCCTGTTGAAAGAAGTTTTGAAGTTGTGGCAATTACAGGATACTTTTCTCCAACAGAAATAAAGTAATCAAGTTTGTCTTTTCCGTATTTGTCGCTGCCTGTAATACGAACAACATACTGTTCTTTAACATTTCCCTGATTATCTCTGAGAACCATATCTGTATTCAGATTGTTCAGTGCAACACGCATTCTATCTGCGGCATCTTCTGTTGGACAGAAAACAATTGTCTTAGACATACGGTCTGTTTCTTTCAGGTATTTAGTGATTTCTGCTGCAACTTCGTCAATTCTATCTTGAATTATTATGTTGTAATCATAATCGACTAAGTTATATTCGCGGTCTTCAATCTCATTTCCACGAATATCTTTCTGCCCTTTCTTTGGTCTCCAGCCGTCATCAATATTTGTATGTACATTAATTACTTTAAATGGAGCCAAAAATCCATCTTCAATACCTTGCTTAAGGCTGTACTGATAAACAGGCTCACCAAAGTAATCAATATTTGAAACATCTTTAGTTTCTTTTGGAGTAGCAGTCATACCAATCTGAGTAGCACCTGTAAAATAATCAAGAATCTTTCTCCATCTTGAATCAGCTTTTGCAGAACCTCGGTGACATTCGTCTACAATAATCAGATCAAAAAAGTCTGAGTCGAAATATTCTTTGTATTTTGCTACCTCAGCTTCAATTTCTTCTTCTGTTTCTTCAACTTCTTCGCCTTTATGTTTTGCTGAATCCAACTGCTGGTAAAGAGCAAAGTAAACCTGATATGCACTGATTTTAGATTTATCTTCTTTCTGAAAATTGATTTTATGAATTACTTTCTCTAACGGCTTAAAATCTTGCTGAATTGACTGGTCAACAAGATTATTTCTATCTGCCAAATAAAGAACTTTTTTCTTTGTTCCAGATTCAATCAAACGCCAAACTAATTGGAATGCAGTATAAGTTTTTCCTGTTCCTGTTGCCATCGCTATAAGTATGCGAGTCTGTTGTTTTGCAATTGCTTCAAGAGTTCTGTTTACTGCATTACGCTGATAATAGCGAGGTGGATAACAGTCTGCACCAGAATAGAATGGTGTATTCATAAGGTTTTCTTCAAAACAAAGAGGAACATCATAAATTTTTGTATTACCATCAATGGCATACTGCATTCTATTTTCAACTTCAAGGATTTTTTCAGCATCAACATTTTTCCATCTGTTGAAAAGTTCTTCTGCAGTTGGGAATTCAGAAAGAGGAAATTCTTTTTCAAGACCAGTTGTAAAATCATGTTCAAAGAAACTGTCTCCATTTGAAGTATAAACAAATGGAACATTCATCATGATTCCATAACTAATTGCCTGCTGCATTCCAAATGAAGATGAATGATTATTATCTTTTGCTTCTACGATGGCTAAAGGTGTTCCTTTATTATACCAGAGAACATAATCACAACGCTTACCTTTATCACGGCTAGGAATATTTCCCTTAATACGAACTTTACCATCTGTAAAGTTATTTAGAGGTGAAGTTTCCATGGTGATTTTTTTAATATCCCACTTAGCTAAAAGAGCTGGAGTAATGTATTGAAGTTTTATATCTTCTTCTGTCATATCCTTAATATCAAAAATATCACTCATAATCTTTCGTCCTTTGTCTTATTTTACTTTGGTATGGTGTCAAAGAATGACACTGTATTTATTTTTCTTTTATCACGGATTCATTTACAACACAAATATCACCAACATCACAATTAAGGGCAATACAAATTTTCTGCAGAATTCAGTTTTATACTTACAAACATATAATTTTCGTTAATAATATGATGATTTAGCAAGTTTTTCTACCATAGTGGTATTGCATGATAAAGCAAAGCCCAAAGCAGGCGCACCGTTGCGGTGTTTTTCTGCTTTGGGCTTGGTGGTTTAGGCGGCGTTTACCGTAATAATGTCGCTGTAGGTGTATACAGGTACCAGAAAAAGCACTGGCGGTTTTTGCTGGCGCGAATAAAAAAAGGCTTAGCAATTGCAAAGTTTTTTTGCATATTGCTAAACCTTTTTTGTACATTTCAGTTTTGGACTAAAAGCGCCTGTATGGCAGCAGCTTTAGCACCGTCCGTATTCAAATGCTTTCTGGTTAAGCTCAAGGAATTTTGAAGGTACATTTGCCCTGATTGCATCCTGCCATGTCTGTTCTGGTATTTCCGGGAAACTTTTAGAAAGCCGCCCCATCAGCGCAATGTTTACAGCTTTTGAAGAACCTGCCTTATTTGCAAGTTCCAGAAAATCCTGCGCATCCACATCAGCACCGGCGGATTTCATCTTTTCAATCAGGTCAGAAGGATATTCCGCATTGCCGGTGATTACCGGCATAGGTTCCATTTCCTGAGTGTTTACAATAATCTTTCCGTTCGGTTTTAAATATTCCAGCCATCTTGCGGCTTCAAGTTTTTCAAAAGACAGAATTACGTCAGCTTCGCCTTTGTCTATTACGGGCGAATAAACCTTTTCGCCAAAACGCACATAAGTTACTACGCTGCCGCCTCTCTGGCTCATACCATGTACTTCGCTAACTTTTACGTCGTAGCCCTGATTTACAAGAACCCAGCCTAAAAGCTTACTGGCAAGCAAAGTACCCTGCCCGCCGACACCAACTATCATAATATTTTTAACCATTACAGCGCTCCTGTCTTGCACATCTGTGTACATACCTTGCAGCCAATGCACAAAGTAGAATCAATTCTGGCTTTTTTATCTTTAAAGGCAATTGCAGGGCAGCCGATTTTCATGCACATTTTACAGCCAACGCATTTTTCTTCATTAACGGAAATTGGCGGATTATGCACGGTGCCCTTTATCATGACGCAGGGGCGGCGGCTGATTATGATGCTTGGTTCTTCTGCCGCAAGTTCTTCTTTCAGCACTTTTTCAACCTGCGAAAGATTATACGGATCTACCACCGTTACACGATTAAAGCCTACGGCGCGGCACAATGCTTCAAGGTCAACTTTTCCGGCAGGTTCGCCGCGCAAATTTTTACCGGTTGTAGGGTTCTGCTGATGCCCGGTCATTCCCGTAATTGAATTGTCCAGAATAATTACCGTTGAATTGGTCATGTTGTACGCAATATCCGTAATTCCCGTTATGCCGGAATGAATGAAAGTAGAATCGCCAATTACGCCTACGCTGTTTTTTTCGCCGGCAGCGCCCATTGCTTTATTAAAACCGTGAAGCCCGGAACAGGACGCGCCCATACAGACATTTAAGTCCATGGCATTAAGCGGTGCAACAGCCCCAAGCGTGTAGCAGCCAATGTCACCATAAACCATGGTTTTGTTTTTGCTGAGAATATAGAAAATTCCACGGTGCGGACAGCCGGCACACATTACAGGCGGGCGCGGCGGTATTGAATCTTCAATTTTAATGGCAGAAGGAACCGGCATGGAAACGCATTTCTTGATGAGGTTTTGAGAAAACTCGCCGCATACAGGGAACGTATCTTTTCCGTGAACTTTAATGCCAAGAGTTTTTACATAACTTTCAATAATGGGATCAAGTTCTTCAAGAACATAAATTTCATCTGCTTTAGATGCAAAATCTGTGATTAGTTTTTGCGGAAGAGGATAAACCATTCCCAGTTTAAGAATGTTTGCACTGTCGCCCCACACTTCTTTTGCATACTGATACGAAGTTGAAGAAGTTATAATACCAATCTTGCGGTTGCCGTCTTTTGCAAGTTCAATTCTGTTAAGTGAACAGGTTTCTGCCCATTGGGACAAGTCTTTTGTACGCTGTTCAACCCTGACGTGAGCATCTCTTGAAGCTTTGGTCATCATAACTTTCATCGGGTCTTTTACGTAAGGAACCTGCGGCGGCAAATTCCTTTCGCCCGTAGAAACAACGCTTTGAGAATGCGAAACCCTTGTACAAAGCCTGATAAAAACCGGCGTATTGTATTTTTCAGAAATTTCGTAACCGGCTTTTATAAAATCAATTGCTTCCTGGCTGTCGCTTGGTTCAAGCATTGGAACTTTTGCCGCAACCGCATAATGGCGGCTGTCCTGTTCATTCTGTGATGAATGCATTCCGGGGTCATCTGCAACGCAGACTATCAAACCGGCGTTAAGCCCCTGATATGAAATGGTAAAAAGAGGGTCTGCGGCAACATTAAGACCGACGTGCTTCATGGCACATGCGGCACGCCGCCCGCCCAATGTAGCACCGTGGGCAACTTCCAGGGCTACTTTTTCGTTTGGTGCCCATTCGCAATAAATTTCATCATATTTTGCCGCTTCTTCAGTAATTTCGGTACTTGGCGTGCCCGGGTAACTGGAAATTACAGAACACCCTGCCTCATACAGTCCGCGGGCAACAGCCTTATTTCCTAACATCAGTTCTTTCATTATGATCTGTTCTCCTGTGCAACCAGCTGATCTGCGCCGTACATTTTTCGCAGTTTCGGCTTTTCAATTTTGCCTGTTGCATTTCTTGGAATTGTATTAAAAATTATTTCCTTTGGTCTTTTGTATCTTGGAAGCATTTCGCAGAATTTTTCCAGTTCTTCAACAGTGCAGGTTTTGCCTTCCTTTATTTCTACAATTGCAGCAGTTTTTTCACCAAGACGATGATCCGGCAAGCCGATAACGGCGACATCTTTTATTTTGTCGTGCTTGCGCATAAAATCTTCAATTTGAACCGGATAAATATTTTCGCCGCCGCTTACAATTACGTCTTTCTTGCGGTCTACAAGGAAATAAAAACCGTCTTCGTCCTGCATTGCCATATCGCCGGTATAAAGCCAGCCGTCTTTCAGGCATTCTGCGGTAGCTTCGGGATTGTTGTAATAGCAGGTCATTACGCCGGGGCCTTTTACGCAAAGTTCGCCTACATCGCCTTTTTTAACTTCGGCACCGTTTTCATCAACAATCTTACATTCCCAGCGGAAGCCCGGAACACCGATTGCGCCGACTTTATGAATGTTTTTCATGCCAAGATGAACGCAGCCCGGCCCTGTAGATTCTGAAAGTCCGTAGTTTGTATCGTAATCATGCTTCGGGAAATATTCTTTCCAGCGTTTTATAAGCGAAGGCGGAACAGGCTGCGCACCGATATGCATGAGCCGCCACTGTTCAAGATTATAATCGCTCAATTTAATGTCACCGCGATCCAGTGCATCAAGAATATCCTGCGCCCACGGAACTAAAAGCCACGCGATAGTACAATGCTCGTCACTCATTGCCTTAAGAATTGTCGCAGGCTTTGTTCCTTTTAGCAAAACAGCCTTGCTGCCTGCAACCAGTGAACCCATCCAATGGAATTTTGCACCTGTATGGTACAGCGGCGGAATGCAAAGGAAATTGTCATTTCTGTCTGTTTCGTGGTGGTTCTGTTCCATTTCGGCAGCCTGCGTAAGAGACAAATGCTTGTGAAGAATGGCTTTAGGGAAGCCGGTAGTTCCGCTTGAAAAATAAATTGCGCCAAAATCATCGTCCGTAATTTCTATGTTCAAATTGCTGCTTGGATAGTTAGAAACCACCTGATAATAATTTTCTGCAAAATCCGGGCAGTTATCGCCAACATATATCAAAAGCCTGCCCGAACCAAGCTGTGTTGCATTCGGTTCAACGCGCCCTATAAACTCCGGGCCAAAGATTAAAATATTTATTTCTGCAAGATTGGCACAATATAAAATTTCATCTGCGTCGTAGCGGAAATTGAACGGCACAGCGATGGCGCCGGTTTTAAGCACGCCAAAATAAATCGGAAGCCATTCAATGCAGTTGTACATTAAAATTCCAACTTTATCGCCTTTTTTTATTCCGCGGGCTATAAGCATGTTTGCAAAACGATTTGCTTTTTCGTTAAACACGCTCCATGTTATTTCGCGCCGGAAAGGTTCAAACCGTGTAGGTTCAATCAGTTCTGCTTCTTTCCAGTTGGAACGGCGTTTATCCTGTTCGTCAGGATTAAGTTCTACAAGGGCAACTTCGCTGCCATATATTTCAGCGTTTCTTTCCAGATATTTAATTACAGGCATAAGATTCCTCTGTTTTAGTTTTCTTCTTTAAGGTACATTTTCTGTTCAACTTCTACTTTTTCATCGTAGCAGGTAAAGATTTTATCTACAAACGAAGCCTGCATTTTTGGCGTAACAAGGCTTACAAGCGGAACGAGAACAAGACCGCCAACCATTGCCACGGCACCGCAGTTTATAGGGTTCATAAATTTAAGGTAAATATTTGCAACCGTAATTCCTACGCCATAAATAAAGCAAACCCAAACCGCAGCTTTAGAAACTTTCTTTGAAAAAAGCCCGTAAAGGAACGGCGCAAGGAAAGCACCGGCAAGCGCACCCCACGAAATACCCATAAGCTGGGCAATAAATGTTGGCGGATTAAGTGCAATTACAACAGAAATAACGATAAAGAACACAACAAGAACGCGCATTACCAGAACTGTTTTCTTTTCTTCAAGGTTTTTGCATGCAGTTTCTTTAATAACGTCCAAAGTTAATGTTGAACTTGAAGTAAGAACCAGAGAAGAAAGCGTAGACATTGATGCAGAAAGAACAAGAACAATTACAATACCAATAAGAACATCAGGAAGAGTTGAAAGCATTGTAGGAACGATATTATCAAAAAGGATTTTTCCGTTTGCACCATAAATCGCAGGAACATCGAAAAGTCTGCCAAAACCGCCAAGGAAATAACAGCCGCCTGCAATGATTACTGCAAATGCAGTTGAAACTACGGTACCGGTTTTTACAGCCTGCTCGCTTTTAATTGCATAAAACTTTCCAACCATCTGCGGCAAGCCCCATGTACCAAGCGAAGTAAGAACGACAACACCAAACAGGTTCAGCGGATCCGGGCCGAAGAAAGAAGTAAACGGACCTGTCATTCCCATAAGTGCCGGGGTTGTATTTGCCGGGTCAACCGGAATCTGTGACAGCTGATTTAACGCTGCAAGGAAACCGCCTTTGCCATGAAGAACTGCTGCAATTACTGCAATAATTCCGCCCAGCATAATAATGCCCTGAATGAAATCGTTAATTGCCGTAGCCATGTAACCGCCAAGAATTACATAAACAGCCGTTAAAAATGCCATTACAATGACGCACCATTTATAGTCAATTGAAAATGCAAGGCCGAACAAAGTAGAAAGGCCTTTGTAAACAGAAGCCGTATAAGGAATAAGGAAAACAAAAGCAATTACAGATGCAATAATTCGGAGTGCCTTGCTGTCATAACGTTTGCCAAAATATTCCGGCATTGTTTTTGCATCAAGATGCTGGGTCATAATTCTGGTACGGCGCCCCATTAAAACCCATGCCAGAAGCGAACCGATAAAAGCGTTGCCAAGTCCGACCCAGGTGGTAGAAATACCATATTTCCAGCCGAACTGTCCTGCATAGCCAATAAATACAACGGCAGAAAAATAAGAAGTTCCGTAAGCAAATGCCGTAAGCCATGGGCCTACAGTTCTTCCGCCAAGAACAAAACCGTTTACATCCGTGCTTTTGCGGCGCGCATAAAAACCAACGCCAATCATACTTGCAAAAAAAACAATCAAAAGAAGTGTTTTTACAAACATTTAAAATCTCCAGAATTTGAATATAAAATATGAAAACTGTAAGAATTACATAGTAAAATTATAAACGCAAATTTTGAAAATAGATATTAAATTTTAATGGAAGCTATAAAAATTGCAATTTTTGGGACTGACTTTAAAAATGCGGTGTTCTAAGTCTTGTAATTTCAAAAACTTAGAACACCGCGGTAAAATCTGCTGAAAAAACTTACAAGGCTTAATTTTTATAAAACAGCCAGAATGCGTGGTTTAGAAAAATTGTCATCGCTGAATGAACATGCATCATTCCAAATGAACCAGTGTCATTCGGAACTCGTTTCAGAATATGGGCAGGTACCGTGCCAGATGATGTGCGCGCCGTAAACCTGCCAGACCGAAAAAATTATTCTTTCATCTTAATCATTTTTCTAAGACCGTTCAGCCCGGTAAATTCGTTCCATACGCCGGCAGAACCGAATGTAATTGCGCTGGAAACGCCCACGTGCCACATAAGGTGCCTGAACTGGGCTAAAATCAGTTCAAGGCGCGAATATTCCGAACCAGCCGGTTTTTCAATAAGATTTTCCGCCGTAAGCGTTTCAAAATAATTCCGCACTTTTTGGCGCACAAAATAAAAATATTCCAAAAGCTGTTTTTTTGAAATAACGATTGAAGTATCAGCTTCGTAGCCTGCCCTTTTCGGGTCAATCACGCTCAGATTTTCCGGAATACCGAAAAGTTTTTCGCCTTCGTAAACGTATTCATTGGGATTTATGAAAAAACGGTCCATGGAATGAAGATAATGAAAAATATAGCGAGAACCATTTTCTGCATCAAAAACCACGTCCAAATCCGCTTTGTTTATCTGTTCTTCAATATTGATAAAATTTATTTCCTGCTGTTCTTTAATCTGTCTTACAAACTCGTCCATTTTTTTTTTTCCTATATATAAGTCAAAAATTTTCAACCCGCATTTGCTGCACGAACAGCGTGCAGGCTGAATAATATGTGTAAGTTTTATCTTTTATCATTTTGTCATGCTGAACTTGATAACTTTCGGCATCCGATCTGTTACCCAAAATCAGATTCCGAAACAAGTTCGGAATGACACATTGTCATGCTGAACTTGATAGCCTTCGGCGGCTGCGACCGGCATCCGATCTGTTACCCAAAATCAGATTCCGAAACAAGTTCGGAATGACACATTGTCATGCTGAATTTAGTTCAGCATCCGATTTGTTATCATAATCAGATTCTGGATGACAAAACCTTAAACTCGACATTCACGGTACTTATTGTTCCAGAATATACTGGCAGCCGGCATATTCAGTTTCTTTGGTTTCAAAATTGAATCTGTACAAAACTATTGTACTAACATCCATTCCCTGCGCTTTTAATTTCAAATAATCTTCTGGAACTGGTGTTGTCTGTTCAAACTGCTTTGCATATTCTTTGGTCTCGGCAGAAATATCTGTATTCCATTCGCTGATTCGTTCGCAACAAACAATGCTTTCTCCGTCATATTGCAAATCTCTGTAATAGGAACCTTCAAAAACACTTTTGCCGGTTGCAATTTCATACACTCCCAAACCTCGTACTCCCGGACTTGTTCCGTAATCCTGCATCATATATTTGTTGTCGTCCGTAACCAGACACCATGCAGATTCACATTCCGAACCCATGTAAGTTGCGTGTCCAATTTTGTTTGTGTCGGGGAAATACTTGAATGTGCCAACAGGGTCGTTATATTTAAAGTCCGGCATGTCGTCTGACCACACAAAAGTATAAAAATCCTGATTGCCGAGTCTGGAAGAATAAATTGTATTTGTGATTATATCTCCGTTTCTGTCAATTTCAAGTTCAAACGAAAGGCGGCTTTTATCTTTTTGCGGGTTCAGCTTAACAACGTTAAAAGTGCTTACTTCAGTTGAAGGGTCAATATTCACATATTTTGAAAAAATCCAGCCGAAATATCCGTCATTGTCCGTGTAGTAACCTTCACGCTTGCTGTCTACAGCTATTTTTAGCCAGTAGCCATTAAAACCGTCAATAAAATCCTGATTATCGGAAAAACCTTTTATTTTTACCGTATCGCCTTTGTTAAGTTTTCCAATTTTTTCCGCCGCAGTGTCAGGCATTGCGCGGATATTTACGTTGTCGTCATTTACGGTTGTTACGGCGCAGGTGCCAAAATACTGGCGCGGCTCTAATTTAAAATCGTCCAGACTGACAACGATTTCAGGTTTTGTTTCTTCCGGCAATTCTTCGGTTTTTTCTTCAGCATTTTCAGCAACCAAAGTTTCCGCCGCAAGTTCTTCTGCATTTTCGTTTGCCGCAGTTTCTTGCAAAACTTCCTGTTTTTTTGCACAGCCTGTCATGCCCAATAACACAGCCAGACCAATCAGCAATAACTTTCTTTTCATTTTTTCTTTTCCTTATTTGAATTTTTTTTATGCCCGCATTGCTGTACGAACAGCGTGCAGGTTGAATAATACGTGTCAGTTTTATCTTTCATTTTTTATCATTTTGTTATGCTGAACCCGTTAGCATTCGGCGGCTGCGACCGGCATCTGTCATGCTGAACTCGGTTCAGCATCCGATTTGTTACCCAAAATCAGATTCCGAAACACATTCGGAATGACAAAATAAACAAGGCAAAAGAGCATTCAACTTTTGTAAAAATAGTCGCAGTTTTTGCCTGTACCAAGTAATAGTTAGAAAAGCACGGATTCCGAAACACATTCGGAATGGCGCTGGACTATTCAAGATGACGCATCTGTCATGCTGAACTCGGTTCAGCATCCGATTTGTTATCAAAATTAGATTCCGAAACACGTTCGGAATGACAAAACTTTAAAACTCGACGTTTGACCTGTAATTTTTAGCCGTATATGCGCAGCAAATACAGTAAACCAAATACCAAGCCTTTTGCATATATTCAATTAAAGCTTTCCTAATAATTCAGAAAGGCTTGCAAAAGGCTTATAACGAATGCCATGCGGCATGAAAGAATTTTACAAATAATATAGAAAAATTCTTCTAAGAACCTTGAATACGCCCCATATTACGTAGCAGTCTGTAAGCAAAAATATGCCCGTGCCAAGTATTTCCCATATAACTTTTGCATTTGATTTTAATATTTTGCAAACGCTAATCGCAGAAACAGCAAGAAAACCAATTGAAAAAAACAGCCAGACCAGAATATTGGTGCTGAACCGGCTTGCAATAAAACCAACAGTAAAAAGTCCGGCAACAATACCAAAGATATTTCCAAAAACCACTTCGTTCTCCCGTCAAGAAAAATTATACACGGCGCAACAAAGAAGCCTTTTGCAGCTTTCCTATAGTGCGCCGTTTTTCGCCGTTTCGTATAGTTGCGCCGCAGCCGCGAGCCGGTACGAGGCGTTTTATAAATCGTATTCAACTATCTGGCAGTTTTTTACACCGTAGGCGGCGTATTCGGCATTGGTCATGTTAAAAAAATAGGAATGAATTACCCGCGCAATGCCATTGTGTGCAACCAGCAGATAATTTTTGCCGCCGCCATTTTGCTTAAGGTCGTCCAAAAGATTGTAAATGCGCTGGGCAAGGTGCAGCATGCTTTCGCCGCCTTCAAAATCGTTTACAAATTCAGATTTTGCCGCCAGAAAATCCTTGCTGTCCCGCGGCATTCCTTCGTATTTGCCAAAGCACTGTTCCGTAAGGCGCGGTTCCAGCACCAGCGGCGCATTTATAATCCGGGCAATTTCGCTGGCTGTACGGGCGGCGCGTACCAGCGGCGAATAGCGGATTTCGTCAATCTGAATGCCCATTCCCTTGATTTTTTCACCGGCGGCTTTTGCCTGTTCAACGCCATTAGCCGTTAAGGCAATATCGGTTGCGCCGCATATTTTGTTTGCAACATTCCATTCGGACTGCCCGTGGCGCACAAAATAGATTTTTGCAGATTTTTTTTCAGTTTGCATGGCTTATATTAGCAAAAATCGGTCACAATTGCAAAATTCCGGTCAAACCGCTATCATCGCTTTTATGATGAATAAAAATTTTACAAAAACTCCGGCTTTTGGATATTTTTTAGCCGTTCTGTCTGTATTTTTTTGGGGCATAACTTTTGTCTGCACCAAAACCCTTTCAAAAGATTTTTCAGCTTTAGAGATTTTGGATATTCGTTTTGTACTTGCCTACGCCGGGCTTTGGGCGCTGTACCCAAAACGCGTGCATTTTTTGCAAAAAAGCGACATCTGGCTTTTTGCCGCGGCTGGTTTTACCGGCGTAACTTTTTACCAGTTTGCCGAAAACATTGCCCTTGTTTTTTCAAATGCGTCAAATGTCAGCGTAATTGTTTCAATTTGCCCCATTTTTACCGCAATAATCGCCCAAATCTTTTTAAAGGAAAAACATATCAGCCTGTTTTTTATTTTGGGCTTTGTTTTTGCAATTTGCGGCGTGGCGCTGGTAAGTTTTAACGGCGCAAAGGCTTTTCAGCTAAGCCCAAAAGGAGATTTTATCGCCCTGCTTTCGGCGGTAAGCTGGGGCTTTTATTCGCTTTTTGTGTCGCTGATTAACAAAAAAGGCTACCATTCGGCAGGTTCGGCGCGGATTATTTTCTTTTTTGCCCTGCTTTTCATGATTCCGCTTTCAATCTGCGGAAAATTTTTTGGCAGCGGAAGCCCGCTTTGGGGCATAAATCTGGATTCTGCACAAAATGCCGCGCGTTTTGCCAGCATGCTTAACTGGGTAAGCCTGTGCTTTCTGGGGCTGGTAGCTTCGGCGTTTTGCTTTACGGCGTGGAACCGCGCCTGCCTTATTTTGGGCACGGTAAAAATCAGCCTTGGGCTTTACCTTATTCCCGTCGTTACAATTATTTTTGCGTTTTTTGCTTTGGGCGAAAAAATTACGGTTCTGGGGCTTTGCGGCACATTTCTGACAATTTTCGGGCTGTTTTTGTCCGGCAAAAAAAATGAAAAAACTGAGCAGAATTAGGCAGATTTTTTGCATGATTCTTTTTGGCGTAACAACGGCTGTTTCGGCATGGTTTTTAGCACGCGACATAAAGCTTGCCGTTTGTCACCAGAATTTTGAAGCAACAATTACCAGAATTGAATTTCAAAAAAGGTACAAGTCTTCGGGCACGTACAAAATTTATGTTGAATATTTTGACGGCGCAAATCAGGCAAAAGACTGTATTTTTTTAAGCAATTCAATTGTGCAGCGCATAAAAAAACTTAAAGGCACGCATTACCGCGTTAAGCAGAAAATTGCAATTCTGGCAGACAGCAACGGCTATATTTTTATAAAAGAAGAACTTGCAGAAGAAATTGTTTTAGATTCGCTCTGCTTCGCATTTTTTTGCATTATGCTTTTTTGCCTGCATAGATTTTAGGTTTTTTGAAAGAATACTGAAAAAAAAGAAAAATGAAAGAAGCCCAGAGCATAAAACCCTGGGCTTTGTATTTTTCAGTTTAGCGGCAATTAAAAACTGCCGGTTTTGTTAAAAACTAAAAATTACAGTACGCAAATCGGTACGAATGTTTCAGCTTTAAGAGCTGCACCACCAATCAAACCACCGTCGATATCTGGCTGTGCCAAAAGTTCAGCAGCGTTGCTTGGTTTCATAGATCCGCCGTACTGGATGATTACTTCATCAGCAACTTTCTGGTTGTAAAGTTTTGCAATGTGGTCGCGGATGAATTTGTGGATAGCCTGTGCATCAGCTGGAGTTGCTGTTTTACCAGTACCGATAGCCCAAACTGGTTCGTAAGCGATTGTTACGTTTTTCATCTGTTCTGCTGTAACACCAGCAAGACCTGCGCTCAACTGGAATGCACAAACCTGTTCTGCTTCACCAGCTTCGCGTTCGCTCAAAAGTTCACCGATACAAAGGTCAACTTCAAGACCCTGTGCCAAAGCGCGGCGTACTTTTTTGTTGATAAGTTCGTCAGATTCACCGATTTCGTGGCGGCGTTCGCTGTGTCCCAAAATTACGCACTGGCAGCCAATGTCTTTAAGCATTTCGCAAGAAACTTCGCCTGTGTGTGCACCGTTACCAGTTGCAGCAACATCCTGTGCAGCCAAAATAATGTTAGAACCTTTTACAACCTGTGCAACTGCATCAAGGTAAACATAAGGAACACCAATCATGTATTTGTTTGTTTTGCCTTTAAGCTGTTCAACCAAATCTTTTGCCAAAGCAACTGCTTCTGCTTTGCTTGTGTTCATTTTCCAGTTACCGGCAATGTAATGTGTGCGTGCCATATTTTTCTCCTAATATTGAATATAAAAAACGCAACGGCAGTCTTATAAGTTTTAATTAAAGTCATTCCGAACTTGTTTCGGAATCTGATACAGATGCTGAAAACAAGTTCAGCATGACAACTTATTTTGAGCAGCCATGCTGATTTGCTATTTATTAGCCAAGAATAGCAATACCTGGCAATGTTTTTCCTTCGAGGAATTCCAAAGAAGCACCGCCACCTGTTGAAACGTGGCTCATTTTTGATGCAAGGTTGAATTTGTTAACGGCTGCAACACTGTCACCGCCACCAACAACACTCATTGCACCATTAGCTGTTGCTTCAGCAACAAGGTGTGCAACTTCGCCGGTACCTTTAGCAAAGTTTTCAAATTCAAATACGCCAACTGGTCCGTTCCATACGATTGATTTTGCAGCAAGAATTTCTTTCTTGTAGATTTCAACTGTTTTAGGACCAACATCCATACCCATCAAATTGTCAGGAATGTCCATTCCGTCAACTGCAACTGGAGCTGCGTCAGCAGAGAAACCTTCTGCACCAACGTGGTCTACAGGAAGAACAATGCGAACTTTCTTTTCAGCAGCTTTGTTCAAAAGGTCTTTTGCTGTATCGATAAAATCGTCTTCAACAAGTGATTTACCGATTGTGTGACCCTGTGCTTTAAGGAATGTGTAAGCCATACCGCCGCCGATGATAAGGGCAGAAGCGTTTTTAAGAAGGCTTTCGAGAACGGCAATTTTAGAAGAAACTTTTGCACCACCGATGATAGCAACCATTGGTTTGGCTGGGTTTGTTACCATTGGTTCAATGTATTTTACTTCTTTTTCCATCAGGAAGCCGCCAACGCTTGTTTTTACGAATTTTGCAATTGAAGCTGTAGAAGCGTGGTCGCGGTGTGCTGTACCGAATGCGTCGTTTACAAAAATATCGCCGTAAGTAGCAAGTTCTTTTGCCATTGTGTCGCGTTCAGCAGCATCTTTTGAAGTTTCTTCTTTGTGGAAACGTGTATTTTCGAGCATTGCAATTCCGCCTTCTGGAAGAGCGTCGATTGCAGCTTTCTGACCAAGTGCATCTGGAAGGAATTTAACTTCTTTACCGAGTTTTTCGGCAAAGTATTTTACAACTGGTTCCAAACGGTTTTTGCCGTTGATGAATTTTTCTGCGTCTGCATCAGTCCAGGTTTTTCCAGCTTTTTCAGCTTTTTCCTGAGCTTTTTTAACGTCTTTTTTTGGGTCACCGAGGTGGCTCATCAAAACCAAGCTGCGCGGATTCTGTTCAACAATGTATTTAATTGTTGGCAAAGCAGCCATGATACGGGTGTCATCCTGTACAACACCGTCTTTCATTGGAACGTTGAAATCAACACGCATTACAATGCGTTTGCCTTTAAGATCTACGTCTTTGACTGTCTTAATCATCTATATTCCTCCATTAGAATATTTTACAAAAATCAAAATTTACTGGTATTTTAGCGTAAATTGATAAATATTTCAATCTTACGCTAAAGTTTTCAATATTTTTCTTATTATGCAGAAAGATTGCGGCTGCCGCAAAACTGCAAAAATCTTCTATTATATAGAAGAAAAATGAAGTGTCCAAAATATTTTTCAAATGACGGGCGGCGTATTTGCAGAACAGCTTCGGGCAACGCTTTTTTTTAAGGCTGGGATTGACCGAAGGTCGCTTTTTTATCAAATACAACTCATTTTGTCATGCTGAACTTGGTTCAGCATCTGGTTTGTTATCAAAAACAGATTCCGAATCAAATTCAGCATGACAAAACCTTAAAAACCGGCATTTGGGCTTTATAGAAGAAAAATGAAGCGCGCGCGAAATATTTTCCAAATGCCGGGCGGCAAGGTTGTTGATTTTTCATTTTGCTTTTTAGTGCAATTGCGGTTAAAATATTTTTTGGGGAAAGATTAAATATGTTGCAAAAATACAGGGTTTTTGCAATAAAAAGAGGAAAAACATGAAAAACTTCAAAAAAGCGGCTTTCGTTCTTGCCGTTTTGCTTCTGCTGGCTGGCTGCAAAAAAGTTCCGTCAAAGGCTGCAACCAAAGCCGGCGTTAATTTTGGCGCGGCAATCACAATCGGCGACGCCCTGAATCAGGAACAAATCAAGCTTATAACCGAAAATTTTAACACCGTTGTTGCCGAAAACAACATGAAATGGGAAAACATTCACCCTAAAAAAACTTTTTACAACTTTGGCGACATGGACACGATTGCGGACATGGCTGTAAGCAACGGCATGAAAGTGCGCGGTCATACTTTTATATGGTACCAGCAGAATGCGCCGTATGTTTCTTCAATTAAAAGCGACGACGAACTTAAAGCCCATCTTGAAGAGCACATTACAAAAGTTATGGAACACTATAAAGGCAAGATTTACGAATACGACGTTGCAAACGAAATTTTTGAAGAAGACGGAAGTTTTAGAAAAAGTTTCTGGTACAACCGTTTTGGCGAAGAAATTTACGAATTTGCCTTTGAAGTTGCACACAAAGCCGACCCGGATGCGATTTTGATTTTGAATGACTACAACAACGAAAACGCTGGCGACGCAAAAAGCGATGCACAGTATAAGTTCGTTAAAAAAATGGTAGAAAAAGGCGTGCCGATTAACGGTATCGGTTTGCAGCTTCACTTGCAGGAAAATTTGCCGTTCAGCAAAGACGCCATCCGCAAAAACGTGCAGCGTTACGGCGAACTGGGCTTAAAAGTAAGCTTTACAGAAGTTGACGTACGCGTTAAAACGCCTGCAACACCAGAAGCCGTAAAACACCAGCAGGAAATTTTCTGCGATTTGCTTGACATTGCATTAACAGAACCGAATGTTGATACTTTTGTTTTCTGGGGCGTAAGCGACGCACATACATGGGTTCCGGGTACATTCCCCGGTTACGGCGACCCGCTGCCAATTGACAAAGACAACAAGCCGAAAGAAGCCATGAAAGCCATGGTAAAAATGTTCTAGTCTTTTTACGTAAAGCAGAATTATAAACTATGAACCCTGCCCTAAAAAAGCAGGGTTTTATTTTTGAAAAATATAAAATTGTTATTTTAATATTCCGGTTTTTTGTGGATTGCAAACTGCGGTTTTAGTTTTTTACGTGTGTTTTTTTTATAATTTTGTGCGTAAACTCACAAAATTATAGAAAAAACTTATTAACCTTGATATATTTACTATCATGAAACTGCTCAATTACACATTCAGCAAGCTTGCTTTTTGGCAGCAAATACTTGCCGGCGTTTTATTCGGTCTGGGCAACGAGCTTGTTCTTACAGTTGCATCGGCTTTACACTTTCGCATTTTATATCTGGACATGATTTTTACTTTTGCAGGCAGTTTCTTTGGTTTTCTTCCAGGTGTAATTGCAGGTTTGGTTTTTAACGTTATCAACGGACTTTGGGAACATAATTTGGTCAATCAGGTTTTCTTTTTGTGCCAGCTTTTAGGCGTTGCTTTAACGCGCCTTCTTGTTGTAAAGCATAAAAACTGGACTTTCCCTAAACTGCTTGTACTGGTTCTTCTTTCTGCCGTTTTAATAGCCTTGCTTGGCGGCTATATTTCTGCGGTTCTGTTTGACGAAATATTCCAGACGAACATTCAGTCTGTGATTTTTCTGGTATGGAACTTGATGAAAGATTCAAAATCGCTGGTTAATACCATGATTTTGGCAAACCTGCCCATCAGTTTGTTTGACAAATTTATTGCCGTATTTTTCGGCTTTTATATTGCAAAACTTGCTGATATTTTCTTCAAAAAACATTCGCAGCAGAATAACGGCAGTTAAACCTCCCCTCCCGAATTCTGGTAAAACAATTCATTCAGCTTAGCTGCGAACTTTTTTTAACCGAAAGCATATTAAAAAATCCGGCACTTTTCATTCATTCAGCCTGTTTTTGTGCGTAAACACTCAATACAGGCTGAACTTTATGTG
>JAKSTR010000047.1 GCA_024402495.1 Treponemataceae bacterium | reverse complement strand
CAGTTTTATTTTGGGCTTGCCAGAAACGACAAAGGCATTTACGAACAGGGCATTCAGACCGGCCCGCTTCTGGAAAAATATTGCAGAAACTCTATATATGCCGAATACCCGACGCGAGGTCATTTTTACGTAGAACTGAAAGACGCACCGCCCGGCAAAGACACCACCTTTTTGCAGTGGCTGGAAAAAGTCCTGACGGACTGACACTTGTGCTGTTTGCGTTGTCTCTATTCATATCTTAGTCTGTGCACAAGGTGCAGTTTGCTTTGCAAACTGCAAACTTTGTAGAAAAAAAACTATATATAATGGTAGAAAATGTACAAACTGTGGGCTTTTCTTCCGCTACAATCTCCTAAGGCTTAAGCGCTTCTGTCATTCCGAACTTGTTTCGGAATCCGCTGCTTTTGCTGCTTGCTTTGTCTCTAACTATAGCTTGGCGTGCGCAAAGCCCGTAGTTTTTGCAAAACTGTTGAATTGCATAAAAAAACAGGGGCTGCCAGTATTTGACAGACCCTGTTTTACGATTGTTAATTATTCACCGGGCATTACGGTTACTATGTCAGAAAGCGCTTCCTTAGATTCTTTAAGGCTGCCGGAGCAGTTTTTCCAATATGTTTTTACAAGAATGCGGTATCTGGCATTTTCCTGAACATCCGCCGGTACATAAAAAGACAAAAATTTCAGTGTGTTTTTGGTAATTCTTGGGCACTTTATCCAAAGCGATTCATCGCTGGCAATCTGCCCTTTTTCATCTGCCGGGCACAGCCATACGCCAGCATATTCGCCGCCCAGTTTCAGGCGTTTGCCTTCAAGCTGAACTTCTGCACATTTTGTAATCGTACCGTCATATTCCTGCGTAAACCTGTTAAAAATCCGTTCAATGCTCATGTTAACCGAAGCATAATCAATATTTTTAATACTGATGTCTTTTGTAGCTTCTTTTAGCAGAGCACTTGGCGTAATTTTTACGCCAAGCGGCAGTTTGTTTCCGCTTTCTATCGACTTTCCTTCAATTTTTCCGTTAACGGTAATATACAAAGTCATCAAGTCCATAAGGTTTACCGCTTCACCGGCTTTTATGGATTCCAGAATAACTTCTTTCAGCATGCCGACAATTTTCTGAACTTCGTGCAAACTTGTTCCGGCATTTTTCTTTTGAATGCGTGCGTATAGAACGCGGGAACTTACAAGCTTGCGGTCGTATTTGCCAAAATAAGCAGCACCGTTTTTAAAACCATTTTCGTATAAATGAATGGAACCGTTCATTTCAATATCTTCTGCAATAATATTTACATCGTTACTCATATTTTAATCTCCTGTAAAATTTTTAAATTCGGCTATCTGAAAAAAAAGATAGATTTGACAGCAAAAAAAAAGAATTTGTTTTTTAACTGATTATTTTGAAAGCAACTCTCCTTCGTTAAAAGCCTTCCTTTTGCAGAACCTTTAACGGAAAAAAGGAATACAACATTGCGTTTTTTTTATCAATAAAAAAGCTGATTTTTTAATCTAATTTTTAGAAAAGGGGTCGATTTTTAACCGAATTTTAATCTTTCTTTATAAAAAAGCACTTGATTATTAAGATTTTTTAATAATCAGGCGTTTTATTTTGCAAATAATATTTTAGTTTTGCAGAATGAAACACCATTGTTTTATCCTGTGAAACAACGTTGTTTCATTCAGTAAAACACTATTGTTTCATCCAGTGAAACAACAGTGTTTTATCAGATAAAATTTTTATCATTTGTTTTTCCAGAGGCTTTCTAGCAATCAATTTATATAGCGAATAAAAAAAATAGCAAGCAGTAATTTTATATTAGAAAAATCGGTCGTTTTTTATATAGAAATTTTTTTACAGTACCGTTTTTTGATACCTTGAATGTTATATAAGTAAAATATTGTTAACAGGTAAATGAAACGTGATGGTTATGTTTTTTTGCAATTTTGTAATATACTATTACCAAAAGCGTAGCTCTTAATTATTGTTAACTAATGAAAAACAGAAACAAAATAAAGCAATTACTAAGGAATTAACTAATGATTACAGGTGAAGTAAAGAATAAAATTGACAATCTTTGGGATGCAATGTGGTCAAATCAGATGACAAACCCTTGGATTGATATACAGCAGATTACATACCTAATTTTTATTAAGATGCTGGACGACAACCAGATTAAAGTAGAACGCAAAATAAACAGCATGGTTGCAGCCGGTATGAAAGTTAACCTTGCAGATTTTGACCTTATATTTAAAGAGGGTAATTACGAAGATGAAGAAAACAAAATAAACGTACCTTATGCAGACCTTCGCTGGAGTGTATTCAGCACTTGGGGCGACAACGGTAAAAAGTTCGATAACCTCAAAAACAATGTTTTCCCATTCATCAAAAAACTTCATGGCGATAAAATTACTTCCTTTGCCAAATACATGGAAAAAGCAGAATTCACAGTTTCAAATCCATATATCTTAGGAAAAATGATAGATGTTCTTAGCGACCCAGATTTAGGCTTTAACAAAACAGACATGATGGGTGACTGCTACGAATATCTTTTAAGCAAAATGGCAACTTCCGGCGATAACGGACAGTTCCGCACACCTCGCCACATTATTGATATGATGGTAGAAATTGCAAAACCAACATTACAGGACACGATTATAGACCCGGCAATGGGAACTTGTGGCTTCCTTTCTGAAAGTGCAAAATATATTCAGGAACATTATTCAAAAGAACTTACCAATAAGCAGAACAACCAGCATTTCCATAACGAAATGTTTACAGGTTACGACACAGACACAGATATGCTTCGTATTGGTTGTATGAACATGACTTTGCACGGAGTAGAAAATCCAACTGTAAAATACAATAACTCCCTTGGCGAAGATTACGAAGACAAAGAAAAATACAGCCTTATTCTTGCAAACCCACCATTCAGCGGAAGTCTTGACCCTAGCACCGTTGCAAAGACCCTTATTCAGATTAGCGGCGGAACAAAAAAGACAGAACTTCTGTTCTTAAGCCTTTTCCTGCGTCTCTTAAAAACTGGTGGCCGCTGTGTAAGCATTATTCCGGTTGGAGTTTTGAACAACACAAACGACAAAGCCTACACAAAACTCCGTAAGGAACTTGTAGAAAATCAGAAGCTGGAAGCCGTAATCTTTATGCCGGGCGGAGTATTCTATCCATATTCCGGAGTTCAGACAGGCATCCTTATTTTTACAAAAACAAACGCCGGCGGAACAGATAAAGTCTGGATGTACAACATGGAAAACGACGGTTACAGCCTTGACCAGAAGCGTGACCCAATCGAAGCAAACGATATTCCGGATATCATTCAGCGCTGGAACAATCTTGCTCTTGAGGCAGACCGCACAAAATACGAAAAGTCATTCCTCGTAGAAAAGCAGGAAATCGTGGACAACGACTATGTGTTCTCTTTCAACAAATACCAGAAAAAGCAGGTAGAAAAGAAAACCTACCGCGCCACAAAAGACATTCTGAACTCCATCAACGATTTGGAAGTGCAGTTTAAGAAGATTATGGAAGAGCTGGGCGTTGCGGACTAAACTCCGCCGGCTGTTCCGCCCTTCGCTAACGCTCATCCTCCTCGGCTAAAGCCTGCGGTGGACTGCTGCGCAGGGGCTCCATAGCCTAACGCAATTATGAATGAGGAATAAATTAGTTATGGAATTAGGAAAGGTAATTAAGTCATTAAATACAGGATTAAATCCGAGAAAATTTTTCCAATTAAATACTCCAGATGCAGAATTCTATTATGTAACCATAAAGGAAATGGTGAATGGAAAAATTGTTTATAATGAAAATACTGATAAATTAAATGCAGAAGCTTTGAGACTTTGTAATAATCGTTCGAATCTCGAAAAGGGTGATGTTCTTTTTACTGGCACAGGAACAATAGGAAAAACAGTTGTATTAACTGAAACTCCAACAACTTGGAATATAAAGGAAGGAGTTTATACCATAAAACCTATTCCAGAAAAATTAGATTCTAATTATCTTGCTTTTGCTTTATCTTCAACAGCAATTAGAAGTAGATATATGACTAATGTTGCTGGTGGAACTGTAAAAAGTTTAAAAATGGCAGATTTGGAAAAAACAGATATTCCTCTTCCATCTCTCCCAGAACAGCAGAAAATTGCGGCACATTTGGACTCAATACAAAGTGCCATAGACAACAAAAAACAGCAGCTCCAGCAGCTTGATGAACTGGTAAAATCCAAGTTCGTGGAAATGTTTGGAGAAATTGATAATACATCTTTTGATTTAGTTAAATTAGAAGAGATTACAGAATTTATAAAAGATGGGACACATCAAACTCCTACATATACAGAGGATAAAGTTAATGGTTATAAGTTTGTTTCAGCAAAAGATATTACTACTGGAAAAATAGATTGGACCAATATTAAATATATTCCAGAAGATTTACATAATGAATTGTACAAAAGAATTAGTCCTAAAAGAGGTGATATTCTTTTAGCAAAAAATGGAACTATCGGCAAAGCTGCAATTGTAGAAACTGATGAAGTTTTTGATATTTATGTAAGTCTTGCTATTCTAAGATTTAGGGAAGGTTATAACCCTAAATATATATGGGCGGCATTGAATAATGAAGATTCTATGCATCAATATACAGGTAGTATTGTTGGAATTGGAGTTCCAAATCTGCATTTAGGCAGAATAAATAAAGTTAAAATCCAAAATCCCCCAATCGAACTTCAAAATACATTTGCCGAGTATGTTCAAAAAATCGATTCAGCAAAATCAATCATCAAAACACAATTAAATGATTTGAACGAATTGCTTGAAAGCAAAATGGATTTTTACTTTGGAGAATAGGCTGCGAGTTTTGGAACAAAACTCGGTAAGTTTGCGCAGCAAACGACATTTGCAGGAATTGTTGGATTCTAAAATGGACGAATATTTTGGAGAGTAAAGGAGTATAAAATGGGAAGTAAAGATGGAAAATTACTTTATCATTTAACAAGTTTATCTAACTTGGAAAGTATATTAAATGGTTGTTTAGCATGCAGAAATAATTTGGTTGGAGTTCAAATTGATGATGTGGCAGATCATGATATAATAGATAAAAGAAACGAAAGATTTGATTTAGGGAAATATGTGCCATTTCATTTTTTTATGAATAGTCCTTTTGACGGGGCTGTGTTTCTTGATTCGAATAATATTGGAAAAGAATTTGTTTATATATGTGTTAAGAGAGAGCTTGCAAGATCAAAAGGATGGAAAATAATTCCACGTCATCCTCTAAATGGTGAAGTAGTTGAAATAGAGGATTATGAATCTGGTTTTGTAAAAATCAGATGGGAGTTAATTGACTCACAGGAAAGAAATTATGGGGATAGAGAAACAAAAGAGGCTTGTATGGCAGAATGTATTGCTGAATCAAAAGTTGAAGTAAATGATTTCTTTGTAATCAAATGTCCTTCGGAAACAATAAAAAGAAAAGTTGATGAATTAAAGAGGAAATATAATATAGAAAGTTTTTTTACAGATAAAACTACTTTTACAAGCATATATTATGAAGGAAGGATAAATGATTAGTTATACAACTGGTGACATATTAACATCCTCTGCAGATTGCCTTGTTAATACCGTAAACTGTGAAGGCTTTATGGGAAAGGGTATTGCTTATCAGTTTAAGCTTGCTTATCCGGAAAATGAAAAAGAGTATGTAAAACAATGTAAAAGCGGAAAATTTCATGTTGGAACTGTTACTTTTTATAGAGAGAACGGTAAGACTATCATTAATTTTCCAACTAAAGACAAATGGCGTAACAAATCAGAATATTCGTACATTGAAACAGGCTTGGCTGATTTAGTAAAAAAACTTCCTTCTCAGAATGTAAAGTCAATTGCAATCCCACCTTTGGGCTGTGGTAATGGAGGATTAGCTTGGGTAACTGTGAAGGAAATGATTGAAAATGCAATAAAGCCTCTAGAAAATCAATTTGATTTTATTGTTTATGAACCTTCTATGTATTACAAGAATGTTCCTAAAAAAGAACCACAAATGTCTGCATCAGATTTATTGCTTTTGAATATAAAAGTTCAAACTGCTGGGGTAAGATTTACTAAATTGAGGCTACAGAAAACTGCATATTTTATGGATATGTTCGCTGGAACGGATTATTTCAAATTTGGGAAAAATAAGAATGGTCCTTATTCACATGTTATTGAAGTTTGTTCTAAACGGATTCGAGAATTTCAATCATATTACAACACTTCAAATGTAGATACATATGAGTTGCTAAAAAATAAACTGATAAGTGAGTCTGTCAATAAAGTAATAGAAACATACAAATTTCCAATATTACGTGCAACTCAATTTTCAAATTCAATAAATAATGAAGGTACTCTGGAAATTGTTTCAACATTAATTGCTGTCGTAAAAGAAAGAGAAAGTTCAGCATATGAAGAAATTGAGAAAGCTTTTTATGCATGGTCAGATGAAAAATTAAAGTATTCAAAAGAAATTGTAAAAAAAGTTTTTGATCGTTTGGTCGAATTACACTTTTTTAACAAAGAATTGATAGGCTTTTCGTTCAATAAGCAAATAACGGAACAGAAGACAATGCTAAAATTTTAAATTAATATTGGAGCTCATATGCTTTTATATCACGGTAGCAATATACAAGTTCAAAATCCTCAAATAATAGAATCAGACCGGCGTCTTGATTTTGGGAAGGGGTTTTATTTAACATCTAGCTTTGAGCAGGCTTCTCGATGGGCTGAACTTACTGTAAAACGCCGTGGAGCAGGAAATCCTGTTGTTTCTGTATTTGAGTTTGAAGAATCGCAGTTGAGTAATGTTAAAGTTCTACATTTTACACAGGCACAGAAAGAATGGCTTGAATATGTTACATTGAATCGAAAGAACCAGGAAATTCCAAATGACAATTACGATATTGTAATTGGTCCTGTCGCAAACGATAGAACTATGCCTGTAATCAGTCTATATTTTGCAGGAATCTACGATATTGAAGAAACACTAAAACGACTTATGCCTCAGAAGTTGCATGATCAATATACTTTCAGGACAGAAGCTGCTTTAAGAACTTTAAAATTTCTAGAGGTGAAATAGATGGAAAAAGAATTACCTTTTATTCTTCAGTTTTATGATAACGAAGTTTCTCTTTTGATAAGCAATAAGTACGGCTATTCAATTATGGATGCATACAGAAAGTTCCTGTTTTCAAAGACATACAACATGCTTTCTAATCCAGAACTTGAAATGTGGGAGTTTAGTCCAGTTGGGATTTTTGATATGTGGGAAGCAGAACTGGTAACTGGAGATCCTCGCAATTCCTTATATATAAGGAGAGATTAAATGTCTGAAGAAATGTTTTTTTTTACTTTCCTTATGGAACATTATGCACGTTATAAGGGCACAACAGCTGATAAGGTTCTTCGCCAGTTAGATGAATTAAATTTAACAGATTACGTATTTAATATGTATGAAATGTATCATGTAGAAGCTTTAACAAATGCTTATGCAGATATAGACAGATTAATAGAGAAAAACGGAAAAAATTAACATGAATTTTGACTATCTGAAAACCAACACAGAACTTGCAGAGCTTTATAATTACTGTAATCAGACAGAAGTATTTGTAAGCCAGTTTCCTGATGCTTCTGTGCGTGCAGCCCGTAACGGTTTGGAATGGATTGTAAAGTTTTTTTATGTTACAAAGTATGGCCGTTATTCAGAAAGTTCGGATTTGTTTGGGCTTTTGGAAGATTACAAGTTTAAGGCTTATGCAGATGAACCGCTTCTGCAGGCAGTTCATTATGTACGCAAAGCCGGAAACAGTGCCAGCCACGCAGAACAGATTACCAAAGCCATGTCGTTTTTATGTTTAAGGGCACTGTATAATTCAGTCGGCGAAATATTAAAATTCTTAGGAATTATTGATTCGTACCTGCCTTTTAACAAGGAAGCTGTTACAGATACTGTTCCAAAGGCAGCAGAAGCAGAAAAAACAAAGAAAAAAATAATTGTAAGAGTTAAAAAAACTGCCTATACAGACGGATTAAAAGATACAATTACCGCTGATACAAAAATGCAGAGCAGTATTGATTTTAGCGAAGCAGAAACACGCAGGGCAATTATAGACCTTGACTTACGGGAAGCCGGGTGGACGCTTTGCGATGTAAAAGAAGCAGTTAAGCCTGAATGTGCCTGCATAGAAACAAAACTTTCTAATATTCCGGTAAGTGCAGAGTTTCCTAATGGTGTAGGTTATGCTGACTATGTTCTTTATGATACGGACGGAAAAGCGCTAGCTGTTATTGAAGCAAAACGCACATGTAAAGATGTAGACAGCGGTGCAAAGCAGGCAAAGATTTATGCAGAAGCATTAAAAAATATTTACGGTGTTATGCCGGTTATATTCTATACAAACGGGTATCAGATTTACATGATTGATGGTGCAGGCGGACCTGCCCGGCGTGTGTTTGGCTATTATTCGCTTAAGGAACTGCACTCTTTAATTGTGCGCCGTAAGCTTGGAAGGATTGAAGACACCCGTGTAAATCAGGAAATATCAGACCGCTATTTTATTCAGAATGCCTGTACGGCAGTTTGCGATGCTTATTCAGGCTTTAAGCGCAAGGCATTGAATGTTATGGCAACGGGAACTGGCAAAACACGTTTTGCAATTTCCATGGTTGATATTTTAATGCGTAACAACTGGGTAAAGAATGTACTTTTTCTTGCTGACCGTACGGAACTTGTGAATCAGGCTAAGAAGGCTTTTGTAAAATATCTGCCTAATGCAACTTTGTGTGCAGTGAATGAAGTGGCAGGTAATGAGCGTGATTATGATGCAAACATTATTTTAAGTACATACCCGACAATGCTGAACCTGATAGATACTGATGAAAAAGCGTTTGGCATTGGCCGTTTTGATTTAATTATCATCGATGAATACCACCGTTCCTGCTACAACAAGTATCAGGCAATTTTTAACTATTTTGATTCCCTTGTTCTTGGACTTACTGCAACGCCGAAAGAACAGGAAGGACAGGAAGATACTTATTCATTATTCGGACTGGAAGTAGGACACCCGACTTTTGACTATTCCTTTGAAACAGCGGTTGCAGAAGGATTCCTTGTTGACTATGCAGCCATAGATAAAACAACTGACAGGTTGAAGAACGGTGCAAAATATACAGAACTATCTGACAAAGAAAAGAAAGAATATGATGAAGTTTTTTTTGATGAGGAAGATTTAACTTCTTCGCAGAAAGTGAAACTGGGAAACGAGTTTTATAAAAACATTATCAATATTCCAACCATAGATTTGGTTCTTCAAACACTTGTTAATGAAGGACTGCGTACAGACAGCGGAGAAAAACTGGGAAAATCAATTGTTTTTGCAGCAGACCATAACCATGCAGAAGTAATAGTTAAACGCTTTAAGGAATTGTACCCGGAAAAAGGAGATGATTACTGCCAGCTTGTAGACTACAGCGTAAGCAAGGTTGGAACAATTATTGATGATTTTAAAGTTCCGGAAAAAGAGCCTGTAATTGCTGTAAGCGTTGATATGCTTGATACAGGTATTGATGTTCCTGAAGTGCTGAACCTTGTATTTTTTAAGCGTGTTTTTTCTGTAATTAAATTCTATCAGATGATTGGACGCGGAACACGTGTATGCAAAAATTTTAGTGTATTTACCCCTGCAAAAGAGTTTTTTGGAAAAGGGAAAGAAAGTGTAATAAATGCAGAATGTAAACCATATAAGGAAAAACAGGGTTTTTATATATTTGATTTCTGCGATAACTTTGACTTTTTTGATATTCACCCGAAAGGAAAAATTAATGGTGGAGGAAATAATTTAAGCCAGAAAATTTTTGAACTAAAGCTTGATATGGTTTACGAGCTGCAGAAACGTGAACATCAGGAAAATGAAGAACATGTTAGGTATTACCAGAAGTGGAAAGATGAACTTGTTTCAATTGTGCAGAGCTTAAACAGAAACCTTATAAATGTAAGGTATAATCTTAAGGAAGTAGACAAATATTCTGATGTTAAGACTTGGGATTATATTACGCCTTTGATGAATGCAGAAATTAAAAAGGTAATTACGCCCCTTGTAAGCCCGAATGAAGAAGCAGGCAGTGCAAAGGTGTTTGATGTATGGCTGTTTAATATTGAACTTAGCCATTTAGTAGGTGATGAAGATTACAGTAAGCCGCTTCAAAAGGTAACTACAATTATCGGGCAGCTTTTGGACATGCAGACAATACCTGAAATAAAGGCAAAGGCTGAAAGCCTTAAGTCTTTCCTTACAAAAGAATATTGGGCAGATATTACAGTTGAAAAACTTGAAACTGTACGTACAGAAGTGAGGGATTTGATAAAGTATCTTTCTGAACAGCACAGGGGAGCTGTAGAAACAAACTTTAAAGATGAAGTAATTGAAAAAGAAGGAAAACATATCAGCCCTCAGTTTAAGAACTACAAACAGCGTGTAATTGATTACCTTGCAGAAACGACGGACTGTGAAGCTGTAAATAAAATAAAGAATATTGAGCCTTTGACAGAAAAAGATATTCAGGATTTACAGCATATTCTGTGCGAAGAATTGGGAACGCAGGAAGATTATAATGCAATTGCAGAAGGTGCGCCGCTTGGTGCTTTTGTAAGAAAGATTGTCGGCTTGAACCCGGATGCAGTAACAAAGATATTCAGCGAGTATCTTTCTAAATATAACTTTAACCCTGCCCAGGAAGAGTTTTTGCATCAGATTGTAACATTTGTTATGCAGAACGGTGATATTGTTGCATCTAATCTTATTACGGATGATCCGTTCTGCTATCAGGATTTTGTTGAAATATTTGACGGCAATGCACAGCCTGTATATGAATTAGTAACTCAGTTGCATGGAGTTATTGCTGCATGATTCTGTAAAATTCAAGCAAATCCAGCAGATGTTTCTGCTGGATTTTTTTTAATTTAACTGTTTATTCAACAGCAATTTTGAATGTCACAGTTTTCTTTTTTATTTTAATAGAAAATTTAATTTGAAAACTCATTTTTTTCTCCTTATAAATTTATACAAAAACAATAACAGCCAAATTTCTTCAAAACTATAAACTTTAAAAAAATTTCACTATTTTTCACAAAATTTTTTTCGGGGTATCGAAATTTTATACTGTGGGTATTTTATGCTTTTGGGCAGTTTGCTTTTGCAAATGAACAGAAGTGTAAAATTATGAAAAGTAACCAGCAGGTTTATATTGCCATTGATTTGAAGAGTTTTTATGCAAGTGTGGAGTGTGTTGACCGTGGGCTAGACCCTTTGGGGGTGAACCTTGTTGTGGCGGACGTTAGCCGCACGGACAAGGGGATTTGCCTTGCGGTTACCCCTGCAATGAAAAGCCACGGGCTGGGGGGGCAGGTGCAGCTAAAGCTTGGTTTTATGCATGAAAACGGTTACGGAGTAGAACAGAACTATCAGAAGGCTAAAGAATGCTATGAAAAATTGAATAAAGAATCGGAATATATAAATATGTATGGTATTTGTTCAATTTGCAGACAGCGCATAATGGCTATTAACGGCTGTATTTAGAATGCTTGAGTAAACACAGACCCCCGGACAAAAATCCGGGGCTTTTTTTGCTTCTCAAAATAAGCCCCTTGTGTCACTCGTGCTACTCTATTATCTCTAATCGTTGTCTTTATCTGTGCACGAGGACTAGTTTTACTGCGTAAAACTAGATAAATGAGAAGCTCAAGTCAGCACAAGTTAAAATATTTTATAAATCTTCGCCAAAAGTGCATAAAAATTATTTTTTTGTCAAATATATCTTTTTGTAAGGCAGCTTACAAAGGAAAAATTATGTACAAGACAAAAACCTACGACGAACTCACGTTCGCCGACGATTACCTGTTCTGCCGCATCATGCAGGACGAAACAATCTGCAAGGGGCTGATAAAAACGCTTCTGGGTATCGACGCAGACCGCATCGAATACCTGAACCAGCAGCAGACAATTTCGCCGGACTACGACGCCCACGGAATCCGCATGGACGTGTTTGTAAAAGGCACCAATGAAATATACGATTTGGAGATGCAGACCCGGCATTTTGACGAACTGCCCAAACGCGCGCGCTACTACCAAAGCCTCGTGGATTTAGACACGCTGGACAGAAACCAGGATTACCGCCAGCTGAAGGAATCCTTCATTATATTCATCTGCACGGCAGACCCGTTCGGTTTCAGCCTGCCGTGCTATACGGTAGAACAGGTCTGCAAGGAAGAACCGAAAGCCAGCGAAAAGATAAATGACAAGACCCACAAGATATATTACAATGCAACCAGCTGGCAAAAAAGCGAAAACGCCGAAATCCGCGGCTTTTTGAAATATTTAACAACCCAGTCCGCCGACACCGACTTTACAAAAGCCCTGCAAAGCGCGGTACACAAATCCAGAAAGAACGAACTGTGGAGGAAACAGTTTATGACATTACAAGAAATGCTGAATGACGTAAAAGCCGATGGTATCGCAATTGGAGAAGAACGGGGACGTATTGAAACAGCGCGGAACTTACTTTATAAAGGTATGGATTTTGAGTTTGTTCATGATGTAACCGGGCTTTCTATCGAAGCCATTCAGGAAATTGCAGACGAAACAGAGACGGAAAAACAGCCTTCCTGATTCTTCAATATTTGCAACAATTTTCAATATTTGTTACTATTTAGCAGATTTTGCGCAGCAGTGCAAATCTTATCGTTATGGAGGAAATATGAAAAAATTACTTACAGTAGCAGCCATGGCATTGCTTGCCGCAGCTGCATTTGCAGGCGGAAAAAAAGACGCCGTAGTAATCAATTCTGTTGCCGACTTGCAGGGCAAAAAAATTGGTGTACAGGCTGGTACAACCGGTGAATTGTACGTTCAGGAAAACGTAGAAGGTGCTAAAATCTCTTCTTTTAAAAGCGGAATCGACGCAGCACTTGACCTTAAAAATGGTGCAATTGATGCAGTTGTTCTTGACGAACAGCCTGCAAAAGAAATTGTAGCCCGCAACAAAGACTTGAAAATTGTTACCGACAAATTTGCACGCGAAGAATATGCAATTGCCGTAAAAAAAGGCAACACCGAACTTTTGGAATCAATCAATGCAACAATTTTGAACATGAAGAAAAACGGTGACTACGAAAAACTCGTAAACGCATTCATGCCAAGCGACGGAAACATCGTAATTCCACCGGCACCATTCTTGACAAGCAGCAAAATCCTCAGATTGGGCACAAACGCCGCTTTCCCTCCATTTGAATACGTAGAAGGAAAAGACATCGTTGGTTTTGACATTACAATGGGCAACATCATTGCCAAAGATGCAAAAGCAGCATTAATCGTTGTAGACATGGCATTCGACAGCCTTATTCCGGCACTGTCTAGCGGCGCAATTGACTTTATTGCTGCCGGTATGTCTGTAACAGACGAACGCAAAAAGAACGTAGATTTCTCTGTTCCATATTTTGAATCAGAACAGGTAATCATCGTTCGCAAATAAGGTTTGTAAACAGCTTTTTCAGGCTGAAAAACAAAAGCCCCGGTTTTTATATTCCGGGGTTTTTATTTTTCCGTTATGTGTTGCGGTTAGTTGCCGCCAAGTTTTTCAATTTGTTCAGACAAAAGCGGTATAAGCTGCTTTTTGCGCGAAACAATATCCTTCAGCAAATAAACCGAATCTTCTTTTTTGGGGAATCCCACAACCTGAATGAAAAGCGGGTCGGCAGAAATAAGCATAAGGCTTGTAAGCCGGGTAATGTCCGTAACCATAAGGCAGCAGAAAAGCGCCTTGTTTCCGCGCCGTTCAATATCCAGTTCTTCCAGAAATTCCTGTTTCCTCAAAATCAGTTCGTCCGGGTTGTCAATTTCAATCTGGCTTACGGTAAAATGATAGCCGTTTTCGGTATATTCCTTCATATCCTGATGAATAACTTCGGCGGCGCTTCTGCCGGAAATATGACCGGCTGCCTGTGCAATGTCTGCGCCAAGCTGAACGATTTCAAGCCCGGTGATGTTAGACAGATATTCCGCGGTTTCCCGGTCAATGTCGGTGGTGGTTGCCGATTGCAGCACCAGCGTATCGGCAAGAATGCCGCTCAGCAAAATCGAAGCAATTTCCTTGCTGAGCGGAACGCAGTATTCCCGGTAAAGGTTCGTAATAATTGTGCAGGTTGCGCCAACCGGTTTGTTTATAAAAGTAATCGGCGTGCGGGTAGAAAGGTTTCCAAGCCGGTGATGGTCAATAATTTCCAGAATCTGGTAATTTTCTATGCCTTCAACAGCCTGACTCTGTTCGTTGTGGTCTACCAGTGCCAGCTGAATGCTTGCTTCGTGAATCAGATCGCCTTCGCTGATTGTGCCGATTACGCGGTTTTCGTCGTCTACAACCGGCAGCGTGCGGCTGGGCGAACCGCTTAAATGACCGCGGATAAGGCGCACGGTGTCGGTGGCTTTTACCGGCACAATGCTTGTATCTGCCATTGCCGAAACCGGCGTTGCGTAAACAATCAGCATTGCGGTGGCGGCGGTATCGTAGGGGCTTACCAGCACGGAAACATTATTTTTTTCCGCTTTTTTTTGCAGTTCCTTGCTTAAAACAAAGCCGCTGGTAACAATCAAAACCCTTACGCCCCGTTCTATGCAGTATTCGTGCACGTCGGCGCGGTCGCCGGTAATGACAACCACGTTTTCTGCCAGATGCACTTCAAGCTTTTTTTTCACCGTTTCAATTTCAGAAGCGGCAACCAGAACTGAACATTTAAAAGTTTCGTCAGGCGCGTGGCACAAAAGGGGCTGGGCGCTTAAAGTTTCGTTCATCAGCGCAATGCTGGTAATCAGCGCCGAAGCTTTTTGCGGATCCAGCGTTTTTAGAATGTTTTTTGAAAACGCCGAAGGGTACAAAAGCGAATGATAAATGCCGCTGTCGTCTACAACCGGCAGAACTTTGGTACCGTTGCCCTGCATTTTTGCAATCGCGCTCCAAAGCGAAGTGCGGCTGTTTACAGTGGTGCAGGTTTCCGGCATGTAATAGCCAACTTTCGGTACTAAGTCCGGCACGTATTCGGGCACGGGCACTTTGAACCGGTTAAAAATATATTCGGTCTGGGGGTTAATTTTGCCGGCGCGTGCGGCTTTGTATTCGGTATGCCCCTGACTGTTGCGCAAATGTGCCAGCGCCGCTGCCGAAACTACGGAATCTGTGTCCGGGTTGCGGTGACCCATAACGTATACTAATTTTTTTTTGCTTTCCATGTTTTCCTCTTTTGCTAAAACTGCCAGATTTGCCAGCCTGAAATATAAAGTTCAAATCATTTTGTAAAAAAATAGCAATTTACAAATATTTTAACATGGGTTTTGTGTTTGCGGTGGTAATATTGAATGCCGGCTGTATTTTTTACGCTTTTTAGAACCAGCTTTCAGTATTTGTACGTGCCTGCGCTTTTGCTGCGCGGAAAATATAAAGGTTTCCTGTTTTTGCTCGTTTTTCCGGCGCGCACATTATTTTTTCAATTGAAAGAATTGAACATTTTTTCAATCTGGGCTTTGTCTGCAAGATTCTGGCTTGCGGCACTTGCCGTACCGGCGCAGACGGCAAGTTTCAGCGCATGGCTGTATTTCTGGCTTTGCAAAAATCCTGCAATAAAACCTGCCACCATAGAATCTCCTGCGCCTACCGAGTTTACCAAAGTGCATTTGGGCGCGGCACTTTGCAAAACTTCTCCATCTTTGCAAACCAGAACAGCGCCGTCTCCGGCAAGACTTACCAGCACGTTTTGCGCGCCCATTTGCTGCAGCCGTTTTGCATAATCTGCAACTGCGCTTTTGCTGTTCAGTGTGCCGGGGCTAATGCCAAAAAGTTCGGCAAGTTCCTGCAAATTGGGCTTTATCAAAAACGGCTTGTATTCCAGCGTCCGGGTTAAAAGTTCTTTTGTGGCGTCTACCACAAAATTGATTTTTTTATTTTGCAGGCTTTGCATTATCTGGCAGTAAAAAGTTTTTGGCAGCGTGCCCGGTATGCTGCCAGCCAGAACCAGCGTGTCGCCGTTTTGCAGAATCTGCAATTTTTGCAATAATTCTTCTATATAAATTGGTAAAATCTGCGGTCCCTGTCCGTTGATTTCGGTTTCTGCCGGTGCGGTACTTGGCGCGCTTGGTGTGTTTGTCGCGGTGCTTGTGGTGTTTGTGGCGTTGGGGCAAAAAGAACGCAGCTTTACGTTTATGCGCGAAAAACCTTCCTTGATATGAATAAAATCTGTTTTTATATGAATCTGGCGCAGCTGTTCTTCAATTTCTGCACCCGTAAAGCCTGCCACAAAGCCCAAAGCGCAGGTTTCAATCCCCAGATTGTTCAGCACGATGGAAACATTTATGCCTTTTCCGCCTGCGTTTATTTTTTCTGCCGTGGTGCGGTTTAGTCCGCCTGCATTAAAATTGCTAACGTCAACAATATAGTCAATTGAAGGGTTTACGGTCAGCGTATAAATCATTTCATCTCCATTTGCAAAAAGTAAAAGCGCGGATTCCGAAACAAGTTCGGAATGACAAAACTTGGAATGATACTTGTCATGCTGAACTTGTTTCAGCATCTGCCACAAGTTCTGCTCTTGCCATGGATTCCGAAACAAGTTCGGAATGACAAAAAACTTGGAATGACTGAAACTTCATCATTCCGGATTATTTTAATGAACCTTCGGTTTATGTTCAATTTGAAGTTTTTTGCAAAATGGGCTATATTTTTGAAAAATCTGTAAATATATACGAGAAAAAATTGATTAGTTTAGTTGCATTTTTAGGTAATTACGGCTCGGAATATTCAAAAACGCGGCACAACGTTGCGTGGCTTTTTGAAGAAAGTCTGGGTTTTTCTTCCAGCCTTAACTGGCAGAAAAAGTTCAAGGGGCAGTACGCGGTTTTGGAACGTTCTGCGGTAGCTTCTCAGCTGGAAAAATTAACCGGCAAAACCATAAACGGCGAAAAAGCAAACACCGGCAAAATATACTTTTTAAAGCCAGAAACTTACATGAACCTTTCGGGGGAAAGCATTATTGAGCTTGCCCAGTTTTTTAAAATCAAGCCCGAAGAAATACTGGTCGTTCACGACGAACTGGAACTTGCGCCGGGCTTTGTCAGCTTAAAATGGTCTGGCGGCTTGGGCGGACACAACGGCTTGCGTTCTGCAAAAGCCTGTCTGGGCACTGCCGATTTCTGGCGGCTGCGTTTTGGCATAGGCCGCCCGAATCACAGCGATATTGCCGGTTACGTGCTTTCGGCTTTTACCGCCGACGAGCAGATTATTTTAGCCCAGGTTTTTGCCCAAACCGAAGAATTGTTCTGCAAGGTTTTGTGCGCAGAACCAGATAAATACCTTAAAGAATGGAGTAAAAAGAAAGTAAATGCCTGATTCTATAAAAATTGACAGTTCTGTTTTGCAGATTGACGGCCACGAGCCTGTTTTGAGCGCTGAAAAAGCCGGCGAGGTTGCGGCGGCTTTTGTGCGGTTTTACGAAGTTCTTGCCCGGCTGCGCGCCCCTGACGGTTGCCCGTGGGACAGGGAACAGACGCCGCTTACCATGCGCAGCGATTTAATAGAAGAAACTTTTGAAGCTGTTGAAGCCATAAGCGAAGAAGATGCGCCGCACGTGCGCGAAGAACTGGGCGACGTAATGCTTAACGCCTGCATGATTGCCTGCATGCACGAAATGGACGGCAAGTTTTCCATGAACGAGCTTTTGACCGAGGTGAGCGACAAGCTTGTCCGCCGCCATCCGCACGTTTTTGCCAATTCGGAAGGGCAGAGCCAGGCTGAAGGCAAGGCAAAAAACAGCGACGAAGTTTTGAAGCAGTGGGATAAAATCAAGCAGAATGTTGAAGGCCGCGGCGGAAAATCGGTGCTGGACGAGGTAAGTATTGGACTGCCGCCTTTGGTGCGCGCCGCAAAACTGCAAAAAAAGGCGGCTAAAAAAGGCTTTGACTGGCAGAACATGGACGATGTTTATGCAAAAGTAGACGAAGAGTTTGCAGAAGTTAAGCAAGCCGCCGCCTGCTGTCCGCCGCCTGCATCTTCTCCAAAAGACGAAAGTGCAGAAAATGTAGAAAAACGCCTGCACCTTGAAGAAGAAATAGGCGATTTGCTTTTTTCTGTTGTAAATGTTGCCCGCAAATTGAAAATTGACCCGGCTGTGGCTTTAAGCCGCACTAACCAGAAATTTTGCAGGCGCTTTGCCTATGTTGAAGAACAGATGGCGGCAAAAAATATTCCTATGGACGCAGAACATTTGCCGCAGATGGATGATTTTTGGAACGAAGCGAAGAATAAATAGCCGCAAGTACGCCGTGCGCCGTGCTGAAAAATTAAAGGCACCGCCACACGATTCGTCATGCTGAATTTTTTTGTTCGGCAGCACGGTTTGTCATGCTGAGCTTGTCTCAGCATCTGTGGCAGGAAGAGACAATAAAACTGGCTTTAGCAAATGTTTTCATTGCGAAAACAAATTCAATTTTGTAGAAGGTGAAAATGATAACGATACGCAGGGCAAAAA
>JAKSTR010000046.1 GCA_024402495.1 Treponemataceae bacterium | reverse complement strand
CTTTGTTCAAAAGAAATGTTGGAGAAGTTACATATGAACATGTATTAGTTCAAACCCTTCCTAAAGATATAATTATTGGAACTGCTGAGAGAAATTTATATATCGACCAAAATCACGAGGTCAATTTATGTGCGTATTGGAATGTCCGAAAACCAGGAACTTATGAATTTTCTCCTGAATATAATTTCTATATAACAGACGGCCGGAAATGTCTGGATATTTATTGGAATCTGGGAATTGTTAAGGATGAATCAATAATCATAAAAAAATATTCCTGCCTGGAAGATGCCAAAGACTCAGAATATTACAAACATTTCTGCTGGATGAAAAAGGAAATAGAAAAAGCTGTTGCTTATGAAATAAAGGCCCATAAGAAAGATGATGAGTTTGAATGGAATACAATGTGGGTTGGGACTCGGGAAGACAGGGAAGGTGGAGAATACGAATGGATATGTTCAAAAAATAAGGAATATGTGCAGCTGAAAGTAGATTTACCTAAAAAACAATGGATACTGACCTCCAGCAAGTATAGAGTAGGAGATTTAAAGAAACTTATTGACGACTTTGAAGAAATCGATAAAAAAGAATTGCATCTGCTTACTTATCACGTGGATCTTGATGTTGAAAATCTTGATAAATCTTCGGTTTACTATCCGATAGTAGAATTGGCAAAAGAAGAATTAGGTTTGATTGGTAGTGTGGTTCTGGGGGAAAAGGATTATCATGATTTTAAGTATCTTGAATATTGGACATATTCCTATGACCGACCGCGACCGCCAACAAAAACCCTGTCAAAAGAAAAAACAAGAATATTGATAGATGGAACAATAGTGATTTCAGAAATGGATGGCAGCGGAAGAATAATCAGTAGAAAGACTAAGCATTTGGACTCTGGCCTGGTTGAAACTTGTTATAAAAATTTAGCGGATTTTCTTTCTTTGGGAAGATTAAGAGAGCAAATGATGTTTGGCGGTAGGCCTGGAAGATTGAAAATCAAATATAAAGATGGTCATATTGAAAAATATGATCGTGGAGTGGCTTATAAAAATCACTATTTGCATGAAATTTTAAAATGTATTTTATATGCTAAATAAAAACCGCGTGAGTGTATGGAGGGGCTGCAATCGCAGATTGCAGTCTTTAGATGAGCGGATAGCGAACCCCGGAACACACGACCCGTAGCGAAGCGAAGGGGCACGCCAAAATTTCGCATTAAAAAATATAAGGAATAAATGAACATTTCACCGCCACTTTAGGTCACCGAAATTAGAAATTTTGTGCTAAAATGAAAACTATGACAGAAAGAGAAGACAAATTCCGCACCCACAGAATCATTCAGATTGATAAATGGATTAGAAGCGGATGTTATCCGTCTGTTCAGCAGATGGTTGAAGAATACGGAGTTTCCAGACGCACGATTTTGCGCGACATTGAATTTTTGCGCGACCGCTTTAATGCTCCGGTTGAATCAGACCGGACGAAAAAAGGCTATTTCTATACAGACCCTACATTTATGATTCAGAATGTGCTGCTTACGGAAGGCGATTTGTTTACGGTTTCTACGGTAATGCCGCTTATGGAACAGTATAAAAATACGCCGCTGGAAGCTTCCTTTAAGAACATCATGGCAAAAATCGCCGAAATGCTGCCGGCGCAGGTTTCTGTTGATACCAGTTTTCTGAACGAAGACATAAACTTTATAAGCGACCCTCTACCCAAAATTGACGAAAAAATATTCAACGCAATTTTTAAGGCGGTTAAAATCCGGCATGTTCTTACTTTTCAATACCGAAGCGTAAGTTCGCAGGAATACAAGGTAAAAACTTTTGACAGTTACCGCGTTCTTTGTCAAAAAGGCAACTGGTATGTTTTTGGCTACGACCACGGCGCAGACGATTTCAGGGTTTACGCTCTTCCCAGAATGAAAAATCTTGAATTTACCGGCGAAACTTTTGAAATTCCCAAAGATTTTGATGTTTCAAAATACGTTGATTTGTCTTTTGGCATTTGGAACAACCACGAAGAGCCGGTAGAGTACGAACTTCTGTTCAGTTCAAAAATGGCAAACTATATTCTGGAACGCGAATGGCATTCCGGGCAAAAAATGAAGCAAAACAAAGACGGTTCGATTTTGCTGAAATTCAAATCCAACCAGAAACAGCAGATTTTCAGCTGGGTGCTGGGGTTTGGAAGTGCAGTAACAATAATAAATCCGCCGGAACTAAAAAACGCAATGCTGGCAGAAATAGAAAAACTCGCTGAAAAATATAAAAAATAGGGAACTGCAAAAAAAATTTTCTTCAGATTGAATTTTTTTTATTTTTCAACTGAATGAATAAGCGTATTTTGCCCAATTTTTTGGCGCGACTTGAACAATATTTGCAAAAATCATAAAATTAGCTTTATGAACAGACGACTTATTACTTCAGCTTTACCTTATGTAAACAACGTTCCTCACTTAGGAAATTTAATTCAAGTTCTTTCAGCAGATGTATTTGCACGCTACTGCCGCAGCCGCGGTTACGACACTATGTACGTTTGCGGTACCGACGAATATGGTACTGCTACCGAAACACGTGCCCAGGAAGAGGGCAAAACTCCGCGCGAACTTTGCGACTATTACCATAAAATTCATAAAGAAATTTACGAATGGTTTAACATTGCGTTTGACCATTTTGGCCGCACGTCAACACCTCAGCAAACAGAAATTGTTCAGCAGATGTTTCTGGACGTAGAAAAAAACGGTTTTATCAAAGAAGACACAATTGAACAGCTTTACTGCGAAGAATGCGGACGCTTTCTGGCAGACCGTTATGTACGCGGCGTTTGTCCGCACTGCGGCTACGAAGATGCACGCGGTGACCAGTGTGAACACTGCGGAAAACTTCTGGATCCGACCGATTTGAAAGAACCGCGCTGTTCTACCTGCGGAAAAACACCAAAAGTAAAATCTACAAAACATTTGTACATCGACTTGCCGGGCATTCAGAGCAAATATGCGCCGTGGATGGAAGAAGCCTCGGAAAAAGGTCAGTGGGCTAAAAATGCCGTTCAGATGACACAGGCCTGGATTCGCGACGGTCTGCACGAACGCGCCATCACCCGCGACCTTAAATGGGGTATTCCTGTTCCCAAAGCCGGCTACGAAGACAAGGTTTTTTACGTCTGGTTTGATGCGCCGATTGGCTATATTTCTATTACAAAAGAACTTGCAGACAAAATGGCTGGTACGCCAGACGCTTTCGACTGGAAAAGCTGGTGGCTTCCGGCAGAAAGTGAAGAAGCAAAATCTAAGCCGCCGGTTGAATTGTTCCAGTTCATCGGCAAAGACAATATTCCGTTCCACACCGTAATTTTCCCTTCAACTTTGATTGGCTCTGGCAAAGACTGGACAAAGCTTTACCATATGTCATCAAGTGAATACCTGAACTACGAAAACGGTAAATTCAGTAAATCTAAAGGTATTGGTGTTTTTGGCACGGACGCAAAAGAATCTGGAATTCCTGCCGATGCATGGCGTTTTTACATTTTCTACAACCGCCCGGAAAAATCTGATACACAGTTTACATGGAAAGATTTTCAGGAAAAACTTAACAGCGAGCTGATTGGCAACTTGGGTAACCTTGTAAACCGTACTTTAACTTTTGTAAGCCGCTATTACGACGGAAAAATTCCTGAAGGAACACCGAATGCCGAAATGTGGCAGCAGATTAAAGAACACGAAGCAAAAGCAACCGAACTTTTGGAATGGGCAGAATTGAAAGACGCTTTCCACGAAGCTTTTGAAATTTCTTCAATTGCAAACAAGGCTTTTCAGGAAGGCGAACCGTGGAAAACACGCAACACCGACCCTGAAAAAGCTGCAAGCCTGCTGCGCGATTTGTGCTACGTAATTAAGGATTTGATGATTATGGTGCACCCGTACATGCCGCAGTATGCCGAAAAAGTTCTTTCTTTCTTTGGAAAAACAATTGTAAACGGTCACATCGGCGTAGCTTCACCTGCCGACGCCTTAAGCTGGAACGATTTGGGCAAAACAGAAGGGCTTGAAAATGTTTTGAAAACTGAAATCATTTTCACTCCGATGGATAATGCCAAAACCGACGCTTACCGCGAACGCTATTCCGGCAGCCAGAAAGACCGCAAAGAAGCAGAAAATGCTAAAAATGCAAAAGCTGCCAAACCTGCGGCTAAAAAAGAAGAGAAAAAAGAACCGGAACCTTTAGCACCTGAAGCACAGAAAGCACTTTTCAACGAAAAAATCGTGCTGAAAGTTGCCAAAATCGTAGAAATTTCGCGCCACCCGGATGCTGAAAAACTTTACGTAGAAAAACTTGACGACGGTACCGGCGTTGAACGTGTAATCTGTTCTGGTCTTGTGCCATACTTAAAAGAAGAAGACCTTTTGGGCAAGCACGTAATTATTGCCGACAACCTGAAGCCTCGCAAACTGCGCGGAATTGAAAGCCGCGGTATGCTTCTTGCTGCCGATTATACCGATGCCGACGGCAAAGAATGCGTAGAAGTTTTGCAGGCACCTTGGGCACAGCCTGGTACTTGCCTCGTTCTGGAAGGCGCAGAAAATGCCGAAAAACCGGCTTCAATTGATGCCGATACTTTCTTTGCAGTTCAGATTGCCGTAAAAGATTCTGTAGTTGGCGTACACGGTACAAAACTTTTGGCAGACGGCAAAGAAATTGCGATGACAAACGTTAAAAACGCAGAAGTTTGCTAAAAACTGAATTATTTTTATAAAAATCGGGCACTTTTTTGCAGCAGAAAAAGCGAAGAAAAAGTGTCCGTTTTTTTTCATTTTAGACTTTTTGGAGATTTAAATGTTTGAACTTGATATAAAGCCTGTTGAAAACTGGCAAAATGTAACTATCAGCAATCCGCACTTTTTGCAAAGTGATTTTTGGGCTGGTTTTAAGTCAAACCATGGCTGGAAATCTTATAAATTTGAAGTTAGCTTACAAAACAGCCAGTATTTTAAAAACGGCATTTATCCGCTGCAGGTTCTGGTACGTTCCATAAAAGGGCTTTTTAATGTAGCTTACGTGCCTTTAGCCCTGTATCTTGCAGAAAACAACAACGAAACGCCGTGCAATTTAGACCTTTTTATTGCACCCAAAACAGAAAATATTGAAAATATTAAAAATGCCGAAGCAGAAACTGAAAGCGAAAGCAGCAAATGCAACACGCCGGCTGATATTTATAATGACAAAATTGAAGAATATTTATCAATAGTACAAAAAAGTGCACAGTTAGTAAAAAAATACATACCGTCAAGAACAATTTTTATCCGTTTCGACCCGCCACTGCGCTATTTTGAACCTTTGCAGAAACAGCAGTTTACCAAACTCTGCAAAAAAACTGGTTTCAAAAAACCGGCTTCAGACATTCAGCCACCGGACACAGTAATTTTAAATCTCAGTCCTGACGCCGAAACTTTGCTTGCCAGCATGAAAAATAAATGGCGCTACAATATTCGCCTGGCACAAAAAAAAGGCGTAGTGGTTAACCGTTTTGGCGCAGAAGCAATTGACGATTTTTACAAACTTTACATCGAAACTTCAAAACGCGACGGAATTGCCTTGCATTCAAAAAATTATTACAAAGATTTATTTGAATGTGCCCAAAACATAAATGCAGAAAACGTAAACGAAAAACCGCAGGTTTCACTTTATATGGCAAGTTTTGAAGGCGAAAATCTTGCGGCGATTATTACGCTTTTTACCAAAAATCAGGCAATTTATCTTTACGGCGCGTCTTCCAACAGCCACCGCAATTTAATGCCGGCATATCTTCTGCAATGGCAGGCAATTCAGGACGCCAAAAATCACGGCTGCCAAAGCTACGATTTTTACGGCATACCGCCGACAGACGACGAAAGCCACCCGATGCACGGTTTATACCGCTTTAAAACCGGATTTGGCGGCGAAATTGTTCACCGTACCGGCAGCATGGACGTAAATTTATCACCGCTGTATGCGCCATACGCCGTTGCAGAAAAACTAAGACTAATCTGGTTTAAAAAGATAAAAAAACTTTTCATAAAAAAGAAAGAATAGACCAAAACAAACAAAAATATGCCGCGGAATCTCTAAAATTTCAGTTTAAACAAAATTGAAATTTTAGAGATTTTTGACATTTAAATGAAAAATTTTGCAATTTTCTTTCTATATAATGCATTTTGACGGTAAAAACAGTTGACATATTACAGATATTATTTTAAATTTTTGAAATGAGTACCAAGCTTCTTATTATTGACCCGCAAAACGATTTTTGCCTGCCATCGGCTTCGCTTTACGTACCCGGTGCAGAGCAGGACGCAAAACGAATTGCAGCGTTTATTTCAAAACATTCAGCAGAAATTGATTCAATTCACATAACTTTAGATTCTCATCCTAATTTTCATATTGCGCACCCAATTTTCTGGGTTAATAAAGAAGGAAAAAACCCGCCGCCATACACCGTAATAAACTACGAAACCTTTGCGGCAGGCATTTGGATGCCAGTTTTGGGCGAATTAAAACAGCGCACCGAAGAATACATAATGGAACTTGAAACAAAAGGTCATTACAACCTTATCATTTGGCCGCCGCACTGTTTAACCGCAAGCCCCGGTGCCTGCGTTGTAGATGCAATTGCCCACGCTGCCGCAAACTGGGAACTTGAAGAACCCGGAAGAATTGTAAGCTACGTTACCAAAACTTCAAATCCGTTTACGGAACATTACAGCGCCGTTCAGGCAGAAGTTCCGGACAAAAACGACCCGACAACACGCACCAATTTTGCATTTATTGACAGCTTGAAAGATGCAGACACAATTTATATCTGCGGCGAAGCTTTAAGCCACTGTCTTTCAAATACCGTGCGTGACCTTATTGCCTACATTCCGCCGGAAAAAATTACAATTTTAACGGATTGTACAAGCGATGTTGAAGGCTACGAAAAAATGGGCGAAGACATTCTGAAAGATTTTAAATTGCAGGGAATTAAAACCACAATCAGCACAGAAATTTAATTTTTCTAAACAATTTTTATAAACTTATGCGAATTTTGCGTCAAAAAACACCGGCGCAAAATATCGCTTTTTCAAAAGCTGGCTCTAATATTTGAAAATTTAGAGCTTTCATTAGGTTATTTTATGAACTTGGAAGCATTTGTTTTAGGTTGCGGCGGCATGATGCCTTTGCCGTACCGTCACTTAACTTCGGTACTTTTGCGCCGTGAAGGCGACCTTTTTCTTTTTGACGGCGGAGAAGGCACACAGGTTTCGCTGCGCCGCTTAAATCTTAAATGGAAAAAAATCAACGCAATTTTTGTTTCGCACACCCACGCCGACCACGTTACGGGGCTTCCAGGAATCATGATGCTTTCGTCACAGGTTGACCGCGACGAACCCTTGTACATTTACGGTCCGCCCAAAATTGCAGAATATATAGAAACAAGCAGAAAAGTGCTGGATATGTATATCAATTATCCCGTTATAGTAAAAGAAATTACAGAACCGGGTATCGTTCATCAGGGTGAAGATTTTTATATCCGCGCTTTTCCTTTGCAGCATACAAAAACCTGCGTAGGCTATACGTTGGAAGAATTGCCGCGTCCGGGCGAATTTAAGCCGGAACGCGCCCGTGAACTCGGTGTACCGGTTGGACCTCTTTGGGCAAAACTGCAATCCGGCGAATCGGTACAGGCAAGCGACGGCACAACCGTTACCCCGGATCAGGTTATGGGACCAAGCCGCAGCGGGCGCAAAGTAAGCTACGTTACCGACACTTTGTATTTGCCTTCAATTGCGAAAGAAGTGCAGGGTTCTGACCTGCTGTTTTGCGAAGGAATGTTTGAAAAAGCCTTGCAGGATACCGCAACTGAAAAAAAACACATGACGGCAGAACAGGCTGCAATTATTGCCCGCGATGCCAAAGTAAAGCAAATGGCAATGCTGCATTACAGCCCGCGCTACACAGACAAAGAATTAAAACCGCTTTTAGACGAAGCGCAGGCAATTTTTCCCAACACGGTGCTTTCAAAAGACCGCATGGTTTTTGACATACCTTACGAAGATTAAGTTTTCAGCCTGCGTAATATGATAGAACTGGTAGATTTTAGCAAAAATTACGGGAAAAACTGCGCCGTGCAAAACGTTTCGTTTACCGTGCAGAAAGGACGAATTGCGTGCCTTCTGGGCGTTAACGGTGCCGGAAAAAGCACAATAATCAAAGCAATCTGCGGCATTCATTATCCGTCCGGCGGCAAAGTTTTAATCGAAGGAATTTCGGCAGAAGACCAGCCAATTTTAGCAAAGCAAAAAATCGGTTACGTTGCAGAAAATCCCCAGTTTTACGATTTTTTCACCGTAGAAGAATTTTTGCATTTAATGGCAAATATAAAAATGCCAAATCTTTCAAAAAATCAGCAATCAGAACAGGCTGAAATCTGGGCAGCACGCTGCGGCTTAGCCCAGGTTATGCAGAAAAAAATAAAAACCCTTTCCAAAGGCTACTGCCAGCGCCTTGCCTTTGCCTGCGCGCTATTAAACAATCCGCCGGTTTTAGTTTTAGACGAACCGATTACAGGTCTTGATCCGGTACAAATTCAGGAAATGCGCGCCCTTATAAAAAGCCTTGAAAATGAAAAAACGATTTTGCTAAGCACCCACCTTATGCAGGAAGTTGAAGCCCTTTGCACCGATATTTTTATTCTGGCAAACCACAAGCTGGCAGCAAGTGGCACAAAAGAAGAAATTTTAGCCCAGACAAATTGCCAAACCTTAGATCAGGCATTTTTGCAGTTGAACCAGAACAGCACACAATGAAAAATATGAAAAAATAAAAGCCGCCGTTATATTGAATGCATAAAAAAAACACGATTTTTTTATGCAAATTATTATCATGTAAATATTTGGGCATAAAACCCGGCAGCACAAAATAAAAAAAAACAATCCCATAAAAGGATTTTTGCCAAATGAATAAAAACACAGAAAATCTGGAAAAAATGCAAAATTACAGCACAAAACCGCAGGTAAAAAATAAAGCCGGCAAAAAGGAAAATTTTACCGGCGAACAATCCGTCAATCATCCCGGCGATTTTTCAGCTTCTTCAACTGTAAAAAACGCAGGATTTTCTTCAGTTTCAATCAATTTTCAATTAAAACAAATAGGCATCGCCCTAAAAAAAGAATTATTTGCAGCATTTTTGTCGCCGGCAGTTTATATTGCAGTTCTGCTTTTTATAATTGCCCCAAGTATAAATTACTTTTTTGCAGGACAGTTTTTTATTGCCGGCAAAGCCACCAGCGATTTACGCAATTTTTACAATTTCTTTCCATATATATGCATTTTAATAATTCCGGTTTTAACCATGCATCTGTGGGCAGCCGAAATTAACGGTCTGGTTTTTGCATTGCCGCTTAGCACAGGCGCCTTGGTTTTGGGCAAATGGCTTTGCAGCCTTATAATTCTGGTGCTGTGCCAGATTTTTCTTTTGCTGGTGCCAGTATGCGTAAACCGTTTTGGCGCGGTAGACTGGGGGCAGATTTTTGCCGCAAATTTTGTAATTTTATTCTATTTTGCCGCGGTCTGCGCCTTGGGGCAGTTTTTTTCGCTGGTAACCAAAAGCCAGGTAACTGCCGCAATTTTGTGCACAATAGTTTTGGCGCTTATAAACTGCGTGCATTTAGTGCCGCTTTATTTTTCAAATGCAAAAACTGCGGCAAAACTGGCAAATGCCGTAAGCTTTGCGTGGCATTTTGACGCCGCAAGCAAAGGCATTTTAGACAGCCGGGACATATTTTTTTATTCAATTTGCACCGCAGCTTTTTTGCTTGCAAGCGTTTTTTTAATTGAATGGCGAAAGGAAAAAGCATGAAAGAAACACAAACCGAAAAAACAAAAAATTCCTTTTTTTACAGCTTTTTTGAAAAATATTCGCGGTTTTGCCTGATTTTTGTTTTATTTTTGCTTTTTACGCTGCTTTTTGCAAATTCTTCAAAATGGTATTTCCGCAAAGATTTTTCCCGCGACAAGCTTTACACACTTTCGCCTTTTACAAAAGAATTGCTGGACACTTTGGGCGAAAAAGTGCAGATTACCTATTACGTATCAGAAAAACTCCAAAATCTCTATCCGCAAACCAAAGATATTACAGAATTTTTGAAGGCTTACGCAAATTATTCAAGGCAAATCAGCCTGAAAATTGTTGACCCGCAAAAAGACGGTTCTGCAAGCATGCTGGAACAAATGGGCATTCAGCCCCAGCAGCTGCAAAGCAGCAGTCAGGACGAAACGTCGCTTTTAACGGTTTTTTCGGCAATTGTTGTTGAATATTCTGGCAAAAACGAATCGATTCCGTTTTTGCTGAGCACAAGCGGGCTGGAATTTGACCTTGACAGCCGCATTCAATATATGGCAACGGGCAAACAGCGCCGGGCAGCGGTAATAATTGGCAACGGACAGGACATAAACGAAACTTATCCGTATTTGCTGCCATGGCTGCAAAGTGCCGGTTTTGTTACAGGCGAAATTTTACCAAAACAGCTGCCTTTAATAGACGCAGGTACGCCGCTTTTAATAATTGGCAGCAATGCTTTTGACGACGACGATATTTTTGAAATTGAAAGCCACATTATGGCTGGTGCAAATGCGGCGGTTTTTACAAGCCCCAATTCGGTAAATGCCTTCAGTGACTGGCAGGCTCAAACCGACAAAAATACCAAATTTTTGCAGCTTTTAGACTTTTGGGGCATTCAAATTCAAAATGAACTTGTGCTTGACATTTCCAATTATCGTTTAACAATGCAAAGCCCCACCAGCGAAGGCGGCACTTACAACGAATATCTGAATTATCCTTTTTGGCTGGTGGTAAAAAATCCCCAGAATACGGCTCTGGCACATTCGCTTGCAGCGGCGTTTTACGGTGCAGAACTTTACTGGCCAAGCCCTTTGCAGCTTTTTGAAACTGAAGAACTGAAAATTGAGCCGTTTTTAAAAACAAGCCCCGCCGCATGGCTGATGCCGCAGCCTTTTGACACCGACCCATTTAGCAATAAAGGGGCAGGCAGCGGCACAAAAAGCGAACATATATTGGCAGCAAGCGCACAGGGCATAGTAAACGGCTTTTACACCACGGGCAAAAGCCAGCCGGTAAAACTTTTTATCTGCGGCGACCAGTTTTTGCCTTCCAAAATGATTGAATATACAAACAGCCCGAACAATCTTGATTTTGTAACCAGCGTAATGCTTTTTTTAAATGGTGAAGACGAACTTTTGCAAATCCGCAGTAAAGGTATGCGCAGCAATTCTTTAGAAAAAATAAACGAAAAAGATGAATTTGCAAAAGCAAAAAACCGTACGCTTTTTGACTGCATAATTTTGCCGTGCCTTGCTGTTGCAATAATCTGGGCATTAACCGGAATTTTGCGCCATAAAAGGAAATTTTTATGACAAACTATAAAATAAACAGACAAAAAAACACTTTTTTTGCGCTTTCGGCAATCTGTTTTGTGCTGTGCCTTACATTTTTTTTGGGCAATTCTAAAAACAAAGCCCAAGGTTTAATTGGCAAAGAAAGCGCAATATTAAACCCAAAATACAAAAACGAAATTTGCGAAATCCGCCTTAAGCTTGATAAAAAAGAACTGCGGCTGACAAAACAGAACGGTATCTGGTTTGGTCAAAGCGCAGATTTGTTTTTTGAAGCAGATGCACAAAAAATTGAACGGCTAATTGAAGAATTATGCAGCAAACGCACGGTTTATCAGGTTTCGGCAAACGGGGCACTTTTTGAAGACTATGAACTGGACGAAAAAAATGGTTTTAACATAAAGGCTTTGTTAAACGACCAGACCATTGCGGCAGATTTGTATTTTGGAAAAAGCAATTTTAACGGCAGTTTAATCAGTTTGCGAAGCAGCAAAAATAACAATATTTTACAAACTTCAGACAATTTTTATACTTTTTTATACATTCAGCCAAATAATTGGGCAGATTTACAGCTTGTAAAAACGCAAACCGGTCATTTTTACAACGAAGAAGTTTTGCAATGCACAATAAACAATCAGCCGTTTCAAAATACAGACGACAAAGAAAGCCCAAATACTGCCGCAACGCAAAACGCACTTAACGATTATCTGGATTTGCTGAAAAACGCAAAAGGTTCAAGCCTTGTCAGCAAACAGCAATTTGAAAATCAAATTCCGTGCATGCAGATTAAAATTGAAACTTTGCACAAAATTTATCAATTCAATATTTTTGCGTTTGGCGATGATTTTGCAATTGTAAGCAACGGCAATTCTTTCGGTACAAACTGCGCGCTGGTAATTTCTGCCTGGACATACAAACGCCTGCAGCCGCAAAAATAGTAAATTCTTAACCGCCAAGTACCTTGAAAAGCACTTGCAAATACTTTATACTGAAAAAGTTAAAAAAGTAAAACCCGCAAAAGGATTTGCCTATGGAAAAGAAAATTTATGTAGAAGGTTTGGACGACGCTAATCAGGGTGCCGTTCAAAGCGCGGTAGCGGCAGTTGCAGGCGTAACAAGCTGTACGGCAACAGCAGCTAAAATGCAGGTTCTTGTAAACTTTGATGAAGGTACAGCCGGCATTGAAGACGCGATTAACAACGCAATCAGTGGTGCAGGTGTTACACCGCTGAACTAATTCCATTTAATAATAACAAAAGGTTCTGTAAAAACAGAACCTTTTATAATTTTAAAGTATTTTCAACTTTTTTATATTTCAGAATTACTTTTCTGCCGCCTGCGAGCGCCCAAGCTGACCACAGGCACCGCCAATCGTTCTGCCGCGGCGCGTACGCAATGTTGCAGAAATTCCGGCTTTTTCCAGACGGTTAACCAAAGCGTGCGTTTCGGCGGCGCTTGGTTCGGTAAAAGGCAGCCCCGGAACAGGATTCCACGGAATAAGATTAAAATGCACATTCAAGCCGCGGGCAAAACTGATTAAATTATCAGCGCTTTTATCACCGGTATTAACATCATGCAAAATCGCGGCTTCCAAAGTACAGCGCGTACCGGTTTTTTCGGTATAATATTTTATCGCTCTTTTCAAATCTGCCAGCGAATTGCCTTTTGTTACCGGCATCAGCTCTTTGCGCAAATCTTCATCCGCAGTTGTCAAAGAAACGGCAAGCCGTAAAAGCGGTCCGTTATCAGCAAGATCGTAAATGCCGGCACAAACACCGCAGGTAGAAAGGGTAATACGCCGTTTAGACAAATTACGGCCCTGTTCGCTAGAAAGAACCGCAATCGCCTTACGGATAGAATCAAGATTCTGCATAGGTTCGCCCATGCCCATAAAAACGATATTATCCAGCTTTCCGGCGCGGCTTTCCAGATGCAAAAACTGTTCTACAATTTCGCCCGGCGTTAAATTGCGGCCAAAACCCAATTTACCGGTCTGACAGAAAGCACAGCCCATGCCGCATCCCGCCTGACACGAAACGCAGGCAGTTTTGCGCTGTTCGGCATCGGTTAACAGAACCGTTTCAATCAAACGGCCGTCATTAAGCTCAATCTGAAGCTTTACAGTGCCGTCCGGGTCAACCAGTTCTTTACTGATTTTTGTAGAATAAAGAGAATAATTAGAAGAAAGAGTAGCGCGCAAATCTTTTGACAAGTTTGTCATATCATCAAAAGATTTTGCGCCGTCAGCAATCCACTTGAAAATCTGTTTCGCGCGGAATTTTGCGTCTAATTTTAAATAATCACAAAGTTCTTCAGGCAAAAGCCCGGTAATATCTTCCGGCATTTGCACTTAAGCCATCAACTTGTCTAAAGCTTCGTTTACCAGCTGGCAGCGGATACCCAGTTTCTGGAAATTCTGCAAAGTTTCTACAGCATTCTTGCGGTCGCCGCACTGCAAATAACAGTCAGAAAGATCAAGATACAGGCGATAGTTTTTAGGATCGCTCTGAATAAGGCGCGCCAGACTGGAAATTGCATCATCATAGCGTCCCTGTGCCTTGCTGATCATCGCCAGACCAAGAACTGCATAAATATCAAATTCAATTTCCAGAGCTTTTTCGTAATATTCGGTAGCTGTATCGTATTCACCCATACTGCGGTACGCATCACCGGCACGGGTTAAAATTACCTTGTTGCGCGGATCCATCTGAAGAATGCGGTTCCAGTACTGAATGGATTTTGACTGCAAATTCATGCCGCGGTAGCAGTCTGCAAGACCAAAGAGGGCATAAAAGTTATTGCGGTCTTTTTCAAGGGCAAGCTCAAAAAAGAAAACGCCTTTATCAAAAGTCTTCAGCTTGCGGTGACAGTTTCCAATAGAAGTCAATACACGGATGTCAACTTCTTCTTCTGCAATTTCATACATGCGTGTCCAGTAATAAAGGGCATCGCAATATTCCTTAAAATCGTAGTGAAGGTGACCAAGACCAATCAAGGCATAGGCGTTGTTTGCTTCCATATCCAGAACACGCATGTAAAGATTTTTAGATTTCTTAAAATCGCGGATTTTGCGGTAAGCATCTGCAACACGGGTCAAAACGGTAATGTTTTTATCGTCATGCTCAAGATATTTTTCCCAGATTTCAATCGCCTTGTGATACTGGTTCATGGCTTTGTAACAGTCTGCAAGACCGAACAGGGCGTAATTATTTCCCGGATGATAATGCAGACAGGCATTGTAATATTCTGTTGCCTTTAAAAAATTGCGCTGCTTACGGGCGGCATCACCCAAACCAACCAGAGCGTAATTGTTGTTTTCGTCAATTGCCAAAATTTTATTGAAAGAATTCTGTGCGCCGGCGACATCATTTTCCTTTAGCAGGGCGTAGCCTTCTTTCGACAAATCAGAAATTTCAGCAAGTTCAGAATCAATTTCTGAATTTCCTGTAATTCCTGCCGGATTATCCAATCCCATCGGATTATTTATTAAATCAAAATCTTCCATAAATATTTATTCCTCTTCTGCAATTAATGCAGAAATAAATTTTGCAGTTTTTTGAATAAGCGCACCCGCTTTATTTCTATTGTGTGCCAAAAGATAATACTTTAAGGCAGTCAGCTCATCGCCGTTTTTCAAAAAATTATCGCCAACACGAGTCAAACCGTCAGAATAGCCGGTTGCTAAAAAAATACGTCTGGCAGTGTTAATATCACCGGAATTGAAAAGTACATTACCTTTTCTGTTGAGAATAGCTTTTTCTTCGGATGTAAGAGTTTTTGTGGGTGATTCTGTAACTTTTATAAAGCCGTTAACTTTATTAGCATCAAAAACCTTTTTTAAATCATCTTTCATTTCTTTTTTCTCAATATCATTATAATTGTACCACAACATTTAATTTTTTCAAGATAAATTTTTAATAATTCGTTATAATCTATTCACTTTGCTTACAGCCAGCCGCAACATGCGCCAAACTGAAAAAAATGAACCGATCAATCCTTCCTTACCTTATAAAAATCCACTACCGAACGCCCGTAAATGCGCTGGTCGGCACGGTAAAAATTACCAATATTCTCGTCCAGAGGCTTTTCAGCCGGTCTGTGGATAAGCAGAACCCCGTCATCTTTAAGCGCGTTTGTCTTGGAACAGCGCAGAACCAGATCCTGATGAAATTTGTAAGGGAAGGGCGGATCAAGAAAAATTATGTCAAACTGTTCTTTATTGCGCTTTACAAAAAGTTCTACCGCCATGAAGTGGCAGTTAATTTTTACAGGCGAAATCGAAACATTTTCAAAAATCGTTTCAACCTTGATTTTGTCTTTTTCAACAAGCACGATATGCTCGGCTCCGCGCGAAGCCGCTTCAAGCGAAAGCACCCCCGAACCGGCGAAAAGGTCCAAGAACGATTTTCCGCTTAAATCGCCCAGAATACTGAAAAGCGATTCGCGCATTCTGTCCATTGCCGGGCGAATGATTCCATCCGGGCATTTAATCTGTCTTCCGCACAATGTTCCGCCGGTAATACGCAAAGTTGCCTCACTTGTTATTCAGCTAAACTGAAAAATAAATAAATTAGAGAAATTAAAGATTTTTAATCTTTTTTCAGTTTAACCAAATTCAAATCTTCTTTCAATAAGATTCAATTAAGAAAAGAAAAAATTATGTCATGCTAAAGAAGAAAAATGAACCGCAAAGCAGCGGCATAAAGGCGGCAGTTTGCGAAAAAATACAGGAACTGCGTACGTTTTTCAGCATTTTACAGGCAGCAGACAGCAAACACAAAATGCCGCCTTGACCAAAATGCCGCAAAAAGTTATATTTTATCTCGACCCCTTGCCCTACAAGGGCCAAAAGTCCATAAGGAGTGACCATGAGAAAGTACGAATTAATGACAATCTTCCCAATCGAAGAAGATGTATGTCAGGCCAGTCTTGCTAATGTCCGTGGGATTTTACAAGAATTCGGTGCAGAAATTGAAAAAGAAGATTTCTTTGGTGAACGCGAACTTACTTACGAAGTTAAGAAAAGAAACCGCGGAAAGTTTTATCTTTTCAACATTAAAGCAAATCCTGCAAAAATCATCGACATTGACCACAAGTTCAAGCTTGAAAACAATTTGATGAAATTCATGTTCGTTAATATTGACGAATAATTTGCGGAAGGAGAAACGGCATGGCTGATGTTAATCAAGTAGTTATTGTTGGCAGACTTACAAGAGATGCTGAACTGAAGTATACCTCTAACGGTTTTGCAATTGGTAGCTTTTCCATTGCCGTTAATCGCAGACGCAAGAACGGTGAACAGTGGGTTGAAGAAGCTAATTTCTTTGATATTAATCTTTTTGGAAAACCCGCTGAAACACTGAACCAATACCTTGTAAAAGGTAAGCAGGTAGCTATTCAGGGCGAATTACGCCAGGACAGGTGGGAACAGGATGGACAGCCGCGCAGCAAGATAGTTATTGTTGCGAACAATGTCCAGCTTTTGGGTGGAAATTCAGGCGGTTCCGGAATGCAGCAGCAAGCCGGCGGGGGTTATAGCCAGAACAGACCAGCCCAATCTTACCAGGCACCGCGTCAAAATGCTCAACCGCAGCAGTACAATGAATATGACGCAGGTCAGTCTTACGGTAGTGACGGCGATTTTCCTGAAGAAATACCGTTTTAATTTTGAATAGGAGAACTTACATGTCAGACGTTAAAAATAAAGACATTGATACAACACCAGATGTTGAAATGAAAGACGTTATGCGCGATGCTGACGAACGTGCAGCACGTGGCGGAAAAGGTAAAACATATTTCCGCAAAAAGCAGTGCCGTTTCTGTGCTAACAAAGCAAGCAAAATCGATTACAAAGATCCAGATGCTTTGCGCCGTTACACAACTGAACGCGGCAAGATTCTTCCACGCCGCATTACAGGTACTTGTGCAAAACACCAGAGAAAACTTGCACTTGAAATCAAACGTGCACGTGCAATCTGCCTTTTGCCATTTGTTGCTGACTAAGCAAATAAACTTTTAAAATGATGAGCTTGGCTGTACTCCGGTTAAGCTCATTTTTATATTATTTAAGGAGCTTGTAAAATGAAAGTTATTCTTAATCAAGACGTAAAACACCTCGGTGAAGAAGGTGACGTTAAAACTGTAGCTAATGGTTACGCACGTAACTATTTGTATCCGCGCAATCTTGCTGTTCCATACAACGACATGACAGTTGCTTTCTTTGAAAGCCGCAAAGCTGAAATTGAAGCTAAAAAAGCTGCAAAACGTCAGGATGCCGCTTCTCTTAAAGACAAACTTGAAGCAGCTGCACTTGAAATCGTTATGCCGGCAGGACAGAACGGAAAATTGTACGGTGCCGTTACAAACCAGACTGTTGCTGATGCTTTGACAAAAGCCGGTTACGAAATTGAACGCAAACGCATTGAAATTCCTGGTGCTACAATTAAATCAACAGGTAAATATACTTGTACAATCCGTCTTTACGAAGCTGCTGTTGCAGAAGTTAGCTTTGTTGTAAAAAGCCAGGAACAGGCAGAAAAAGAAGCTGCTGAAACTGCTGCTGCAGAAACAAAAGCTGAGTAAGCTTTATGGCCCAGCTGAAGGATAAAATTCCGCCTTCAAATCTTGAAGCGGAACAGGCAACTTTAGGTGCTCTTCTTCTTGACTGGGAAGCCGTGGGTACTGTTTTGCGGTACCTGCGACCTGAAAACTTTTATTCATTACAAAATCAGAAAATATTTGGCGCAATGCTGCGTATGTACAACAACGGGCAGCGCGGCGACCTTATTACAATTACCGATGAACTCAGGGCATCAAACGAACTTGATGCAGCTGGCGGTCCTGGTTATATAGCAACCCTTACAGATACAGTTCCTACAAGTGCAAACGTTGAATATTACGCAAAAATCGTACTTGAACAGTCTACGCGCCGTGATTTGATAAAAATTTCAAACCAGATTATTGCAAATTCTCACGACGAAGCCATTGAAAGCCGCGCTGTTCTTGAAGAAGCGCAGAAGCTTATTTTTGACCTAACTGACAGCAACCACACAGTCAGCTATAAAGAAGCAAAAGACATTGTTTTTTCAACCATTGATATGATTGAAAAACTTTATCAAAATAAAAACGGTTTTACGGGCATTCCTTCCGGGCTGCACGATCTGGATACCATGACGAGTGGTTTTCAAAATTCGGAACTTATTATTATTGGTGCACGCCCTTCAATGGGTAAAACGGCAATGGCACTTTCCATGCTTCAGCATATCTGCATAAAGCAGAAAATTCCTGCGGCATTTTTTTCACTTGAAATGGCGGACATGCAGATTATGCAGCGTCTTATCGCCGCCGAAGGCCGCATTCCGTCGCAGAAACTGCGTACCGGGCTTTTGTCCATGCAGGAAATGCAGCGCATGGCAGATGCCGCCGGCGTAATTTACGAAGCACCTTTGTATATTGTTGACGCACCGAACATGAAACTGCTTGATTTGCGCGCCTTGGCTCGCCGGATGAAGCTTCAGTGCGATATAAAAATTATTTTTATTGACTATCTGACCCTTATTACAAGCGAAAATACGCTTTTGCCGCGCCACGAACAGATTGCAGAAATTTCACGTTCGCTAAAAAGCCTTGCCCGCGAATTAAACATACCGGTTGTGGCACTTTCGCAGGTAAAGCGCGATGCCGAACAGAAAGAACCGACCCTTGCCGATTTGCGCGAATCTGGTTCTATTGAACAGGACGCCGACGTTGTAATGTTCATTCACCGCGAAAGGCAGAAAAGTACCGGCGAAGGCGAAATTCCACTGGGTATCGAAACAAAACTGATTGTTGCAAAACAGCGTAACGGTCCGATTGGTGATGTTGACATCATGTTTTTGCCTTCGTATACCAAGTTTGAAAACCGCGCCCACGAACAGTAATATTTACCCTGATACTTGTTGCTGACATTAAAAACGGCAAAAATCACTGATATTATCAAACATCAAACTAATTGATTTTTTTCCTTTAACATTATTGAAAAAAAAGCGCTAATAATATATTTTATGCTATGAAATATTTTGTAAAACATTGCATTTAGTGTAGTATTTCGCAAAATAAACGATTAATAATTTATAATTGATAAAAAAGGAAGTAAAAATGAAAAAATCTATTTTGACACTGGCT
>JAKSTR010000045.1 GCA_024402495.1 Treponemataceae bacterium | reverse complement strand
CACTTGTTTTTCCGCAGTTGTTGTCTCCGGTTAAAATATTTATTCCTGTAAATCCATCAAGTTTGAGATTCTTAATTCCCCTGTAAGTTTCTATATTCAATGAATTAATGTGAATGTTTCCCATAATATTCCTCTGTTTATAATAACCTGTTTTATTATTATTCAAGTTTTCTTTAATGACTTGCAAGCTAAAACTTTTTTCTCTTTTTCATTATAACATTATCCAATGTCAAATAACGATACCGTAACTGCAATTTTGTTAATTTTCTTCAATGTTACGGGTACGGGGCAAATGCAAAGGCTGCCGCGCGTTACCGTATTCCAACAAAAGTTTTCTATGCACTTTGCAATAATCAACTTTTACGCTAAACTTAAAAATTATGAAAATAGCCATGTTTACCGACGCATACTTTCCGCGCATTAACGGTGTTGCAATTTCCGTAAAGTCCTATGCACAGGAACTGACAAAGCTTGGTCATCAGGTTTGCGTTGTCTGCCTAGAATATTCAGAAGAACAGCAGAAAAGTGCCCTTTTTGACAGCAAATCCGAAGACGAAAAAAGCCCGTTTAAAATTATCCGCGTGCCTTCTACATATTTGATTTTTTCCAAGGAAGACCGGGCGGCGCGTTTTGACAAATGGACGTTTGTAAAAAAACAGATGAAGCTTTTTAAGCCCGATGTAATTCACATTAATTCTGAATGGGTAATTGGTTATTTTGGCGCAATGTTTGCACGCAATTACCATGTGCCGTATGTTTTTACTTTTCACACTCTTTGGGAAGACTATCTGGCAAACTACATGCATATTCTGCCAAAAAGCGGCTGCCAGAAACTTGGGCGCGATGTTGTAAAGTTTTACCTTAAGCGCGCAGACGAAATTATTGCGCCTACCAGACGCATTGAACAGGTTGTTTCTGACTATAAGGTAGACCGCCCGGTTGATTTATTGCCTACCGGCATTCCGGAAGAACTTTTCAATTTCAGTTTGCCACGTTTCAGGCAAATTCAGCGCAAGCTTTTTTCTAAATTTCCCCAGCTGAAAGGCAAAAAAGTTCTGCTGTACGTTGGTCGCGTTGTAAAGGAAAAAAATCTTGCTTTCCTGCTTGATGTGCTGAAAGAAACCTTAAAGACAAATCCAAATACAGCCCTGCTTTTTGTAGGCGGCGGTCCTTATCTGGATGAGCTTGCAGAGCTTGCAGAACAAATGGGGCTTGCCCAGAATACTGCATTTGCCGGTTATGCCGCCCGTGAAGACTTGATTTATTTCTATAAATGCGGTTCCATTTTTGTTTTCCCCAGCCTTACGGAAACGCAGGGGCTTGTTACGATTGAAGCCATGATGGCTGGTCTGCCGGTTGTTGCCATTGGCGAGCGCGGAACCCTTGACGTTATGCAGGGCGATAACGGCGGCTTTATGGTAAAAAACGATTTGCAGGAATTTTCTGCAAAAGTTTCTGCCCTTTTGAACGACGAAAACCTGTTCAGGCAAAAGGCGGCAGAAGGCGAAAAATGGTCAAAACAGTGGTCCATAAAAGAATTAACGCCAAAGCTTGTTGAATTTTACCAGAAAGCCATTGACTGCAAGCAGGCTGAACTGAAAAAAATCAGCGATGAAAAGAACCGGACGGCGGCAGCAGAAAAACCAGACCCTGAAAAGGCACAGTAATGACCGGCGAGCAGAAAGAATATTTTTACGACCTTTTAAATAAAGCGGAATGTCTTTATACCGGCAAGGTTTTGGGCGATTTCAGCATTCAGCATTTTGTAAGCGACGTTGAACCCGGTACTGTTGTAAAAGAACAGCCTTTGGTGCAAATGCCGCCGGCTGTACCGCCGCAGATTATAAGAACGGCTCCGCCGGCATCTGTTCCGCAGCCAGACAATACTCAGGACATTCAGCAGCAGCTTGCTTCAATTGCGCAAAAAATTGCCGCCTGCCAGCGCTGCCAGCTTTGTGCAAACCGAACAAATACAGTTCCCGGCGTAGGCGTACCGCGTCCGCTGGTAATGGTAATTGGCGAAGCCCCCGGGCACGATGAAGATGTGCGCGGCGAACCTTTTGTAGGTGCTGCCGGGCAGCTTTTGGACAAAATGCTTGCTTCCATTCAGCTTAGCCGCCACGACAACTGTTTTATTGCAAATATTGTAAAATGCCGCCCGCACGGCAACCGCGACCCTTTGCCGGAAGAAGCTGCGGCGTGTGCCAGTTTTTTGCAGGCACAGATTCATATTTTGCAGCCGCGTTCCATTTTAACCGTAGGGCGCATTGCAGTGCAAAATCTTTTGAACACTTCCACCGGCATAAACCGCCTGCGCGGTCAGTTTTACGAATACAACGGCATTCCTCTTTTGCCCACATACCACCCCAGCGCCCTTTTGCGCAACGAAGACTTAAAGCGCCCGGCATGGGAAGATTTAAAGTTATTCCGCACAAAACTGCTTCAGCTAGACCCGAATTACCAGCAGAAATACCTTAACGGCGGTAACTGATGCCTAAATGGATTGAAGTTTTAATTGACGTTCCATTGAATCAAAGTTTTACCTATCTTGCCCCCGAAAAAGGTGAATGCAAAATCGGTATGCGTGCCGAAGTTTTTTTTGGCAGGCGCAAAATGCCGGCGTTTATAATTGATGTTTTGGACGAACTGCCGCCTGATCTGCCTGTTGCATCGGACAAGATAAAGCAGGCTTTGCGCCTTATTGACGGCGAACCTGTATTTAACCGGCAGACGGTTGATCTTGCAAGATGGCTAAGCGACTATTATCTTTGTTCGCCGGGCGAAGCTTTGGCATCAATGCTGCCAAACGGCAGGCGCGAAAGCAAAACCGCAGGCGACGCATTCATTTATGACGAAACAGAATACACCGCCCACAATTTGTCAGAAGAACAGCAGAAGGCTGTAGCAGAAATCTGCAAAAGTTTTGAAAGCACGCAGAATATTCAGAATGAAGAAACAGATGCGCCGCCCAAAAACAGCGATGCAGCTTACGGCGCGGCACAAAACAGGCAGATTCTGCATTACCTTTACGGTTCAACCGGCAGCGGCAAAACCGAAGTTTTTTTAACCTGCGCCGAAAAAGCCTTAAAGACCGGTAAAGGCGTAATTTATCTTGTACCGGAAATTGCGCTTACAAAGCAGGTTACCGAATCTGTTATTGCCCGTTTTGGCAAAACTGCCGCCGTTCTGCATTCGGGGTTAACGCCAAGCCAGAAATTAACGGAATGGCAGCGCATTCACCGCGGAGAAGCGCGTGTTATTATTGGCGCGCGCAGTGCCATTTTTGCGCCGGTACCAAATCTGGGCTTAATCATCATAGACGAAGAACACGACGGTTCGTATAAAAGCGGCAATACACCGCGCTATCATGCCCGGCAGGTTGCCATAAAGCGCTGCACGGATTTGCAGATTCCGCTTTTAATGGGCAGCGCGACACCAAGCGCCGAAGCCTGGCAATTTATAAAAAGCGGTTTAATCGTTCAGCATACCTTAACCCGGCGGCTGGCTGGCGGCAAAGAAAGTGAAATTGAAATTGTAAATTTAAGCACGCAAAAATTGGACGGCTGCATTTCTGTTCCGCTGATGGAAGAAATTAAGCTTGCCAAAAGTCAGGGCAGACAAAGCATTTTGTTTTTGAACCGGCGCGGCTTTACGCATTTTTTCAAGTGCAATACCTGCGGTTTTGAACTGAAATGCAAAAACTGTTCCGTTGCCCTTACATATCACAAAAGTCAGGGCAGGTTGCGCTGTCATTATTGCGGCTGGTCTGCTTTGCCGCCAAGCTGCTGCCCGAAATGCGGCAGTTTTGACGTCGGCTATTCCGGTTTTGGTACGGAATTTATTGAAAATGAGCTTGCGGCAAAGTTTCCGGATTTTAAGACTTTGCGCGTTGATACAGATTCTTTAACCAGAAAGGGCGAACTTTACGAAAAACTGAGCGATTTTAAGAATGGTAAAGCCGACATTCTGCTTGGTACGCAGATGGTTGCAAAGGGGCTCAATTTTCCGGGCGTAAAGCTTGTTGGCATTATCAATGCCGATACCGGGCTTAATATGCCCGATTTTAGGGCTGCAGAACGTACTTTTGCGCTGATTGTGCAGGTTGCAGGCCGCGCCGGAAGGTTTTTTCCTGACGGAAAAGTAATCGTTCAAAGCTGGAGCCCGGAACGAACCGCAATTGCCTGTGCGTGTAAAAAGGATATTGAAAAATTTTACGATATGGAACTTTCCCAGCGGAAGGTTTTGCAGTTTCCGCCTTTTGCAAGGCTTATCCGTCTGGTGTTCAGGGCGCGGCAAGACCAGATTGCACAAAATGCAAGCAATGCCGCCGGTGATTTACTGCGCCGCCTTGCACCCAATGCAGACATTTTAGGCCCGGCAGAATGTCCGATAGCACAAATTTCAAATAATTACCGCTACCAGATAATTTTGCGCGGCAGCCGCATTCAGCCGCTGCAAAAACTCTGCAAAGATTTTTTTGCAAACTTCAAAACCGGCAACGCCCTTTATATTGAAGTAGACGTTGACCCCATCAACTTGCTGTAAGGCTACGGGTGGCGGCGGGTGCCTTCAAAAGAAATTTCCCACAAGAACAGGCCTTCGCTTGGTGCAGTTGGGCCTGCCTTGCTGCGGTCGTGACTTTCTATAATTCCGGCAAAATCTTCGGCGTCAAAGCCTTTTTTTTCGTAATAAATCAGCGAACCGACGATTGACCGCACCATTTTCCACAAAAAGGCGTTGGCGCAAATTTCAAATACAAGCTTGTCGTCTTCGTAAAAAAAACGGGCTTTTTCAATATACCTGAAAGTTGAAAGGCTCTGGTCGCCGGCTGCGGCAAAGGTTGCACAGTCCATTTCGCCGTGCAGCAAAGCCGCCATTCGGTTAAGCCGGTCTATGTCAACCGGGCGCCTTATAGACCAGACATACGGCATCTGGTGGGCAAAAGCCGTTTTTCCGCAGTGAATAAAATAATGGTACGTGCGGCTGGTTGCCGAAAACCGGGAATTAAAATCTTCACTTACCTGCTTTGCCGACATTATGCGAATATCACGCGGCAAAATTGAGTTCAGCGCGCAGGGATAATTTTCTACCGGGATTGAATCAATTGGAGAGAAAAAATTGGCAGCCTGCCCTACGGCATGCACGCCGGAATCGGTGCGCCCGCTGCCAAAAAGTTCAACAGGCTGTTTGTGAATGAATGCAAGCGCTTTTTCCAGTTCTTCCTGAACCGTGCGCTGGTCGTTCTGTTTTTGCCAGCCGCAAAAATTTGTGCCGTCATACGAAACAATTAATAAGATATTCCGCATTATTCTTCATCTTCGTCTTCAGTTTCCGGCATATTTGCAGCCTTCAGTTCGGCTGTCAATTTGTCGTACAAATTGCGGGCGTGTTCCAGAAGCGGACCCGGCTTGTTTTTTGAAGATTTTCCCAAACCGAACATACGCGCCAAAGAACGCTTGTGAGCATCAAGGTGCGCCAAACGGTCAGGGTCGTTTTTAGGGCCGAATTTATATTCAAGAAGGGCGCACAGGTAAACTACGCCGTCAAAGCCATAGTTTTTATCCAGATCCGGGCCAAAATTGGTAACGTAGGCTACGCGTTCTTCGCCGTTCGATTCTTTGCGCATTGCTTCGGTGTAAAAAAACAGCGCCTTTTTATAAAACTGTGCCGCCATAAAGTCAAAATTGCGGTCATTGCAAATTTCGTGCAAATCGCTGGTCATCCACGCAAGGCGCAAAGTTAAAATTGCGCGCTTCATTGTTGTAGAATTTTTAAGAGGATTCATTTTTTCGTAGCAAAGCAGGGCGTGATAATAAGATGCGCAGCCTTCAAGCAAAGTACGGTTGCGGGTAAAATCGGCATAAGGGAAAACTTCTTCAACCTTATTATTGCGTTCGTCAATTGTATCTAAAAACTGTTCGCGCAGGTTCGGGTCAAAATGTTCAAAATCGCCCCAGAAAAGAGAAAGCTTGCATTTAGGACAAACGCCCAAAGAATAAACCAGCGGATAAACTACGCCGTATTTCTGGCTTGGCGTATAAAGGCGGCGCAATTCGTCGGTCAGGTTGCCTGCAACCAGACGTCCGCTGCCCGAAAGCAGTTCTTCGCGCGGAATCTCGGCATCGCAAACCGGGCATTTGATTGTCTGTTTTGAATAATATGTTAATGCCAGTTTTTTTTCTTCAACAACGTGTTTTTTGTACATTACTTACTCCTCTTCTTCGCTTGGCAAAACTACCGGCGCAGGTTCAATTTTAACGTTTATATAATCGGAAGAAACCGAAACAAGCGTAAGACCTTCGGGCAAATGTACCGAAACGGGCAAAGTGAAATCGCCGGTTGTATCAATAAACGAACAGTCTGCCTGCAGCAAACGCGACGACGGCGAGAACTGTTTCAGGGTATTTTGTGCGCCGTAAACAGTTATGCTGAATTTGCTGTCGGTTTTCAGAACAAAATACGGGTTTAAGCCTGTAAAGTACACGCCAAGCCCGGTGTAAGTTTTAGAAACCTGACACGGCAAAATATTCACCTTGAAGAAAATCGATTCCGGCTCGTCTACTGCTATAAACGGATTGTTGATTTTCTGGCGAATCATGTCAATCTGGTTAAATGATTCGGTGCGGTCTGTTAAGCCGATTGGAAATGTCAGATGGTCTGCAAAACCGTCTATCACGCTTGCCGGACCTGAAATAATAATTTCCTGCGGCTGAATTGAACAGCCGACTACTTCATAACCTTCCGCAGGTTCGCCTGTAAACAGCGGCAGAACCTGTATGCTTCGTCTTTTTTTCTCTTCCAGCGCAACGCTGATTTCTGCCGGCTTTACGTCAACCTGAAGAGGCTCAATAGTTTGGGCGCGCTGGCTGAGTTCTACCCTGACCTGCACCGTATACTGTCCCGGCTCGTCGTAAGAGTTCAAATCCAAAACAGCCTTAAAATCGCTCTGGCTTAAAGAATCGATTGCGTCGGGCGAAGCTTTTACGGCAATGCGGATATATTTTTCAAGGGTGTTTACAGGTAAAAAACCGCGTTCGCTTACAACGGTAAGCGGTACGGAAAAATAGCGCGTCTGGTTTACCGAACCCTGATATGTCCAATATAAAAGAATTGCAAGGACAAGACAAACAATTTTTGCAAGCCAGTTATTCGATATTTTTTCTATCAACTGATTTTGGTTCATTATCTTCATCCTTTTTGTCAGATATATCGGCTATGTCAGCAGATTCGCTTTTAATGTGAAGTTCGCGTTTTAATGTGCTTAATATTTCTTCGCGGCTTAAGTTGTAATACAATTTTGAATCGTATGCCAAACTTATTGCGCCGGTTTCTTCCGAAACGATTAAAACAACCGCATCGGTGCTTTCGGCGGTACCAAGGGCGGCACGGTGGCGCGTACCGTAAGTTTTTTTAATTTCATAGTTTTCCGACAAAGGCAGAAAGCAGCCTGCGGCAAGAATCTTGTTGTCCTGAACAATTACGGCACCGTCGTGCATGGTGGTTTCAAACATGAAGATTGTAAGAAGAAGGTTTGTCGTAAGGTCTGCATTTAATATCTGTCCGGTTTCCTGAAAATCGCGCAGGCTGGACTGGCGCTGAAAAACTACAAGCATACCGTGCGGTTTGTTGCTTACGCCGCCGCGGGAAAGTTCTTCTGCGGCATCAAGAACGGATTCAATATTTGTACGGTTTGTTTTGATTGAATAATGAAAAATGCGGCTTTGGCTAAGCTTCATGAATATTTTACGCAGTTCGGGCTGAAAAATAATGGCAATGCCAATAACAAAGCCCGGCGCAATTGTGTTTATAAGCCACGAAAGTGTTGAAAGACGGCAAACTTTTGCAAGGGCATACAAGGCAATCAGCAGGCTTGCGCCTTTTAAAAGCTGCGCGCCGCGGGTTTTTTGTATGACAAGATAAAGTTTATAAAAAATATAAGCTAAAACTCCAATGTCAATAAGAGGACGAAGGTAATCCAGATAGAATTGCCCCCAGCGTTCAATCATTGTCATTTTCAATTCCTTTCAGCATTTTCATGCAGTCTACGGTTTCGGCAACATCGTGCACACGCAGCCAGCTTGCACCGTGCTGGGCGGCAAGCATGTGAATGGCAAGAGTTCCTGCAAGACGATTTTCTGTTTCTTTGCCCGTAATTTGCCCAACGCAAGTTTTTCTTGAAGCACCTATTAAAACCGGGTATTTGCCGCCAAGGGAAAATGCAAACGAATTTTTAACGATTTTGCAGTTATCGCCAAGATTTTTGGCAAAACCGATTCCCGGATCCAAAATAATTTTATCCTGTTTTATGCCTTTGGATAAGCTGTAATCAACTCTGGCTTGCAGATACTGGGCAACTTCGGCTACAACATCAGTATACTGCACATTCTGCATCATTTGTGAAGGATTTGCCCGCTTATGCATTAAAATTACCGGCAAATTGTGCAGGGCGCAAAATTCAGCAAGGTTTTCATCGTCTTCAAATGCAGAAACGTCGTTCAGAATATCTGCGCCGGCTTCTACCGCGGCTTTAAATACGCTTAAACGCCGGCAGTCTATACTAATCGGGCAGTCGCTTTTGGCACGAATGGCTTTTATAACCGGAATAAGCCGGGCAATCTGTTCTTCGTCGCTGACATATTCTGCGCCCGGTCGGGTTGATTCTGCACCTAAATCCAGAACATCTGCGCCGTCGGCAACCATTTTCAAAGCCGTTTCTACAGCCTGTTCGGTGCAGTTTACCCGGCTGCCTTCATAAAACGAATCCGGCGTGCAGTTAATTATGCCCATTATAAAAATTCCGTTTTTAGCGCAGACTTTTCTGTCTGCAAGGTTTAAAACCGGCGCATTCATGCCTCCCAAATAAGAAGAAAAATTACAATCTGCCGAATTCATTTTAATATTTTCCATAATTTTCAATCTGAAATTTTTAACTATTCAGTAATTTTTTTGCAGTTTCTGCCAGCTGCATCGGCGCAAGCCCGGAACGTTCCAAAATCTGAAGGCGTTTTCCCTGTGCCAGAAACTCGTCCGGAAAACCGCATACCGTTGAACGGATAGCAGGGAACTGAATATGCACCAGAGACTGCAAATACGAGCCGATACCGCCAATGCGCACGCCGTCTTCTACAAAAACTACGGCATCGTAATCGGCAACAACATTCAAAAAGAATTCCTTATTAAGCGGCTTTAAGAAACGCAAATCATAAATATCATTCGGTATTTCCTGCCGCGTTAAAAAATTGGAAGCTTCGTTTACTTCAGGGAAAATTCCGCCGGTACAAACGAACAGCAGCTTTGCGTTTTCGCTGCTTTTTACCATTACGCCGCAGCCTTCTACAAACGGCAGCGCAAAAGAATCCTGTTCCGTCGGGCACGAAGATTTAGGATAACGGATTACAACCGGTTTCTGCTGCTTTAATGCCCAGTCGAAGCTCAATTCAAGTTCCGCGGCGCTTGCCGGGGCTAAAAGAACCAGATTAGGTATCGGTCTGAAAAGCGAAATATCATAAATTCCCTGATGGGTTTCGCCGTCGTCCGGTACGGCACCGCCGCGGTCTAAAGCCATAATTACGGGCATATTTTGCAGTGCAATATCGTGAATAACCTGGTCAACGGCACGCTGCATAAAAGTTGAATAAATTGCTACAACCGGGCGCATTCCGGCACGTGCCAAACCGCCGGCAAAAGTTACGGCGTGCTGTTCGGCAATGCCAACATCAAAATAACGTTCCGGGAAACGGTGAGAAAATGCGGTTAAGCCTGTTCCTTTTACCATTGCAGCGGTGATTGCCGCAACTTTCGGGTTTTCTGCGCCCGCTTTTACCATAATATCAGCAAAAGATTCAGTAAAACTTTTTGTATCGAATTTTTCTACAGCGCCGTCGCTGGTACAAAACGGTCCGATTCCGTGAAATTTTGTCGGGTCATTTTCTGCCGGGCTATAGCCTCTTCCCTTCTGGCTGACTACGTGAACGACAACCGGGCGCGAAAGTTTTTTTACGCGGTTAAAAACCTTTTCAAGCTCGCTGCGGCTGTGACCATTTAAAGGCCCTACATATTCAAAACCCAAATCTACAAACAGATTGTTCTTAAAGAAAATACCTTTTATGCCGCGCTTCAACCTGAAAATTATATGAGTTAAAGGCTTGCCAATAAATGGAATGCGTTCAACAAAACGGTCAACCTTATAGCGGAAAGTCTGGTATTGGGGCGTCATTGTAAGGCGCGACAAATATTTAGAAATTGAACCTGTATTTTCGCTGATTGACATCTGGTTATCGTTCAAAACGACGATTAAGTTTTTTGCAAGCTGTCCGGCATGAGACAATGCTTCCAGCGCCATGCCGCCGGTTAAAGCACCGTCGCCAATTACGGCAATTACTTTGCCGTCAATATTCTGCAGGTCTCTGCCGGTTAAAAGCCCCAGCGCCGCAGAAATTGAAGTAGAAGAATGACCCGAATCGAAAAAATCGTGCGGACTTTCCTTTATTTTGGTAAAACCAGACAAGCCGCCCTGCTGACGCAAAGTATCAAACTGATTGTAGCGGCCGGTTAAAAGCTTATGAACATAACATTGATGGCCGACGTCCCAGACAATGGCGTCTTTAGGGCTGTCAAAAACCCGGTGAAGTGCAATCGTAAGCTCTACAACGCCCAAATTGCTTGCCAAATGTCCGCCGTTTTTGCCAACAACGGTAATAATTTCGTTGCGAATTTCTTTTGCCAGCTGATTAAGCTGAGAATTTGATAAATTTTTTATATCTTCCGGTGAATTGATTTTCGTTAGTATCGTAAAAAACTCCTCAGTAAAAGGAAATCACAAAACTTTTTTCTATTATTATATAACGTTTTTCCTAATAAAAACGAATGATTTGATAAAAAAAAAGACCGCAGTCGGTCAAAAACCAAAGCCGCGGTCTCAATTGGCACAATATTCAAAAAGATACGTACAACCCCGAAAACTCAGGAACGGTACCTTATTTACTCTTATGCCGGTTCCGTCTAAGCTTCTTCTTTCGCTTATGGGTTGCAATCTTTTGCTTTTTTCTTTTTCTTCCGCAAGGCACAACGGCACTCCTTAATAAAAACTTCATTTATTATCTATTAAAAAGGCCTTTAAGTCAAGCCATTGCATAAGGCTAAAAAGAATTTTTACAAACTGAATTAACAAAAATGCTGAATAGCTTTTTATATTTTGTTTTATTGTAAAAACATAGGAAAGCAAAACATGCCGCACAAATTAACGGACAAAATCATATTTGCTGATAATTTCTTTTATGCTTTCAATAATTTCTTCTTCGTTTTGGGCGTTAAACCACCGTGCCTGCTTTACGGTTTTAAAAAACGTCATCTGCTTTTTGGCGTATTTCCGGCTGTCACTTTGAATAAGTTCTGCAACCTGCTGCAAATCAACATTTTTTATATCGCAGCCACTTTGCTGCTGAACCATGAAAAATTCGCGGTAGCCTATTGCCTGCATGCCGGGGTCGCTTTGCTTGTAACCCTGGTCAATCAAACTGAAAAATTCTTCGGCAAGACCATCATTCATCATCTGTTCAACACGCAAATTTATTCTTTCGTAAAGTTCCTGCCGCGGGCGTTCAAGAGCGAAAATATAAAAATCGTACAAATCGCGCATTTCTTCTTTCAGCATGAAACTTGTTAAAGGCTTGCCGGTAGTTTCGTACACTTCAAGGGCGCGCAAAATGCGATATTCGTCGTTAACGTGCAGAATTGCGGCGCGTTCCGGATCTACCGCCTGCAAACGCTGGTACATTGCCTGCACGCCCAAAGTTTTTGCCTGTTCTTTAAGCATATTGCGCACGTTTTCGTCAGATTCCGGGGTAACAGGCAGCCCGAAAATAAAGTTTTTTATATAAAAAGCCGTGCCGCCGCAAATAACGGGCAGTTTTTTCCGGCTGAAAATTTCGGAACAGGCTTTGTCGGCAAGTTCAACAAACTGCGCCGCATCAAACTGCTGGCTGGGGTCGGCAATGTCAATTAAATGGTGTGGAAGTTTTTGCAGAAAATCGGCATCGGGTTTTGCTGTACCAATATTCATTCCCCGATAAACCTGCATGGAATCGGCGCTGATAATCCGGGCAACCGGTCCAAAAACAGAAGAGGCGTCTGATGAAAACAGACGCCCCGCCAAAGAAGTTTTGCCAGACGCCGTAGGTCCGAAAAGCACCAAAACCGGTATGCGTGGCAAGTTCATATTGTTTAGTTTTCCAAACGGTATTCAACTTGGTTTGTAAAAAGCTGTTTTGCAGCAAGCGAAACAACTTTTCCATCGTTTTCTTCAATAATTGGGTCTTTTACCATAGAAAGCTGATAAGCACGGCGGCTTGCAGCAGCAGTAATTTCGTATACGTTGTCAGTAAATTTTACCAATTGTTCCAAAGGAAAAATCATTAAAACCACACTCCCTATGTGTTAGTTGTTTGAAAAATCTTTAGCGATTTTTCATAAAATCAGGACTTATTTTAAACAGTTTTTAACTTTTTAGCAATACGCAAAGTATATTTTGCTTTACAAATATCGAAAAAACAAGGTAAAAACTTTGCAGGCTCGCTGAACGATAAAAAAAACACCTTATAATAGAAGAAAACCTGCAAAAACCAATTTACAGCCCGAAAAAACAATGCCGGATAAAATCCGCAGTTTTTTCGGTGCCCAAAAGCCTGTTAAAAGTATTCACCGCAGGCCCGCCGTTTGTTAAAAGACCTTCTGCCAAAAACTGCACTTTCTGTCTTTTTTCTTCAAACTGGTTGCCGGCTAAAACTTCGGCATCTTTTACAAGATTAACGTATTCTGCCAGCATTGCTTCAAATGCTTTGTTAAACTGCACGCCGCATTTTTTTGCCTTTTTCTGCACCGTCATCGGCAGATGCAGAAAATCGTACCAGTGGGCGCCGTTATTATACTGGGGAATAATTTTCAGGCTTTCTTTAATCTGGCAAAGATTTTCTTCATGCCTGCGGTACGGCGCCTGATTTTTATCAATAAAAGTATCGTAAAATTCTGCAATAAAAACTTCGCTGCCTGCCGTTTTCATTCTGTCGTAGGAAAAAATTGGCGCGTCTTTGTAAAAAGGCACGATTTCTACCGTTTGCATTTTTATAATGCCCAGACAGCCTTTTACCTGCAAAATGCACAAATGCCCAAGATTTTTAATTGAAAATGTATGAGTTTTTATATGAAACGGAAAAGCTTTTACATTTGCAAATTCGCCGCAGTCGGTTTTATAGATTTCGTAATGTTTTGCAAGTGCTTCCAGTACAATATTGCCCATTTTTCACCACTTCTTCAATTTTAAATTGAATTAACGTAAACAATTATACCATATTTTTGCAATTATGCAAAAAGCAATTTGCACAAAAAAACCGGCGATAAACTACCGCCGGTTAATTCAACTTCAGTATTCAACAGAAGCCTGAACCGCAAAAACAGCATTCACGGTTCTTTCAGTAAGGAGAAAATACAGCAAAGCAGCATTTGCGACTGACAGCCGGCAAAAGGCTTTGCCCAAATGAAATATCAGGCTTTAACAGCAAAGCCCGCAAGTTTTGTCTGCACGATTTTGTTTTTTACAGCATAAAACTTTTTTCAATTTGCTTGCACAAACTGCGCACCAGCCAAAACTTTGTAAAAACGGCTTCTTCAACAGGCATATTGAAAAGCCGAAAATTACCAAACCTACCCTGCCACAAGCCTGCAAAAATCTGTTTTTCTGCAAACCCGGCAGAATATGCTGAATCAGGGCAAGATGAAACTTAATGCCTTGATTCAGTTGTATTTATTATTCTTTTACACCACCAATCATAAGACCGGTCTGGAAGTAACGCTGCAAGAACGGATACAAACAGATGATAGGAAGCATTGTAACAACACTTGCTGCTGCGCGGATTGTTACCGGTGTAACAGCCGAAGCCGAGTTACGGGCACTGTCTGCGCTTCCGCTCTGCTGCATAACAGAGTTAAGCAGTTTCATCAATTCGTACTGCAAAGTTGTAAACTGGGTTTTAAGGCGATTATACAGCATTGCGTCAAACCAGCTGTTCCAGTGGTAAACTGCAACGAACAGTGCAATAGTTGCATAAACAGGCTTACACAATGGCGAAATGATTTTAACAAAAATCGTCATATAGCCTGCGCCGTCAAGCTGGGCAGATTCTTCAAGAGAATCCGGAATACCAAGCATGAATGTACGCATAACCAGCATGTTCCATGCACTAACCATACCAGGAACAATGTAAACCCAGAATGTACCAGTTAAGTGAAGGTTGCGGTAAAGCAAGAAAACAGGAATCAAGCCGCCGTTTACATACATGGTAATAACCCAGAACAACGAAAGCTGTGATTTGAACAAAAAGCGCTTGCGGCTTACAACAAATGCAAGCAAAGCGTTAACAACCAAAGCACTTAAAGTACCCAGAACTGTGCGCAAAACTGTAATTTTGGCACCAACCATAAGGTTCTGCATGCCCATAACAGTTTCGTAGTTTTTCATTGAAAAACGGCGCGGCCACAAATAAATACCGCCGCGAATTGCATCAATACCGTCGTTAAACGAAATTGCAACCGTATTCAATACAGGGTACAAAGTAACGATAACAAACAAAGTCAAAAATATAACAACAAAAGCATCTATCAATCTGTCTTCTACACGACTTTTCAAATTATTCATAATTTCACTCCATTTTTCCGCAAGTTAGAAAAGGCTTTCGTCGCCGCTGCGTTTTGCCAGTGAGTTAAAGATAACAATAAGCAAAATACTAACAGCACTTTTGAAAATACCCGCCGCAGTACCAAGTGAAAAGTCATGCTGGCTAATACCCCAGTTAAGAACATAAATATCAATTGTATGTGCTACTTTCTGAACCAAACCGTTACCTAACAAATACTGAACTTCAAAACCAGCATTCAAAACGTTACCGATATTCATAATCAGCAAAATCATAATTGTTGGTCTGATAGAAGGTAATGTAATGTGCTTAATTTTCTGCAAGCGACCGGCACCGTCAATTGTGGCAGCTTCGTACATATTCGGGTCAATTGCAGTAATTGCGGCAAGGTAAACGATTGCGTTCCAACCAGTTTCCTTCCAGCAGTTTGCAAAAGCTACAATCCACCAGAAGTATTCGGGCTTGGCAAAAAAGTTAACAGATTTATCAACAAAACCAAAACGCAGTAACAAATCGTTTACAATACCTGTATTGCTAAGGGCATCGTGCAAAATGCCGGTTACTATAATCCAAGATAAGAAGTGTGGCAAATATGAAACTGTCTGAACAAATTTCTGAGCCCTGAGGCTTTTCAGTTCATTCAGAATAATTGCAAAGAAAATTGCCATAAAAGTGGTAGTAACAAGGTTTAAGGCACCCATACAAAAGGTGTTGCGTACTACCTGAATAAATGTTGCGTCTTCAAATAAGAACTTAAATTTTGCTAAACCAACCCAGGGCGAACCGATGATTCCGTCCTTTGGTTTATAATTCTGAAAGGCCATTGCCCAACCGGTAAGTGGCCAGTAATAAAATACAACGCCATAAATAACCATCAAAATAGAAATAATTATCAAGGTTTTTTGTCTTTTTATTTCTTTCCACGTAATCTTTACAGCCGGAGTCTGATTTTTTTTTGAAACTTTTTGAGCCATGTATAGCCTCCTAAAAACGAAGATATTCCATCATACTTTTTTAATGAATTAACTTTGAATAAAGGATTTTAACGGAATATCGTTGCACAAACAGCATTTTACGTTTGTAAAACCGGCAGTCAGATAACTGAAGCCGGTTTTACAAATCGTTTATTTATTTACAATTACTTATTTTTTGAAATTGTCCAAGATTGCCTGCATTTCAGCAATGAAATCCTGTGGTTTACAAGCATTATATGCTTTCATGTAATCGCTCCAAGTTTTGTCAAAGTTGCGAGCCATTACAACCTGTGGCAACCATTCGTGTTTAACCTGACCCATTTTTGTCCAGGCTACACCACCAGGTGTTGCTGTTGTGAAGTTGTTAGAGTAGCTGTACATAGGGAACCAAGGACCGAGTGTTTCACCTTTAACTGAACCAATCATATCCGGGTAGTTACCAGCATTGTAAGCTTTAAGACAGTTTTTAAGTGGATCTGCCATACCGTTCATAAATTCGCTTGGCTGTTCTGTAGGAGTCATAGCGTTTTTGCCGTCCTGGCTTGTACCACCCCACTGAGGGAAGTAAGAATAGTCACACATGTGTGAAGCTTTGTAAGCTGCATCTGCACAGCGTGTGCGCTGCAATTCTGTGCGGTAGTAAAGACCGTCTGCATCTACTTCGTAGTCTACGCCTTTAACACCCCAGAAACGAAGGTCATGCAATTCCTGGTTCATACAAAGGTCAACCATGAATTTGAATGCTTTTTCAGGATCTTTACAGTCTGTAGAAATTGCCCAACCAGAAGCCTGGTTAACAGTGTCTGCATATGTGTGCCAGCGGTTTGGCATGCCTTCTTCTGTTGTAAGTCCCAGTGGAACGTAGTTACAACCGATAAGGTCAAGCCCCTGCTGTTTGAATACGTCGTTTACTGTGTAAGCAAAGTCCCACCACTGGTCAACCATACCAAGTACGCGGCCTGTAGAAAGTTTTGCAATGTATTCATCGTAAGTCTGTGTAGCAAATTCTGTATCAATTACACCCTTGTTGAATTCTTCATTAAGTTTTTTAAGATATTTGAAAGTATCTTCTGATGTATTGTAGTCGCCAACTGTCAAGGTTTTTGTATCAACAGTTACAGAACCATCGTTTGGATAACCTGCGAGGAACTGACCTGCGTTTTCCAGACAAAAGTAACGCCAGTCTTCACAAAGGATTGTGTAACCAATGTTTTTGGTTCCGTCTACCATTGTCGGGTTAGCAGCGAGGTAGCGTTCAATCAAATCAAAGTACTGATCCATTGTCTTGATTTCTGGGTAACCACCCCATTCAAGAACGCGAACCTGAATCCAGAATGCTTCGTCGTTGTGTGTTGTAGACTTGCTTTCACCGTAAGTGTTCTGGAAAGGGTTAATCCAGTAAATGTGACCGTCTGGCTGGCGGAATTTTTCCCATTCATCTTTTGTAAAATAAGTATCACGGAACTGTGGGTATTTGTTGATGTAGTCATCAAGTGCAATCAAAGCACCAGAATCAACCAGCATTGACATATCGTCACTGTCGATCATGTCAGGATATTCGCCAGAAGCAACCAATGTACCTGTTGCTTCAGCAGCTGTCTGACCGGTAAGCCAAACTTCTTTAACTTTAACACCGGTTTTTTCTGCAATAATTTTTGCAATTTCGTTGTCGTCGTTCTTTTCAGAACCCGGCATTGTAATAAAATAAGTGAACTCTGTTACAGCTGCTTTATCTGCTTTTTTACTACAACCAGTAAAAACAGAAGCAACCATAAGAGCTGCAACAAAAACTGAAAGTACTTTCTTCATTTTGTACTCCTCCTTTTGAAATTCGCAGTCTTACTTTCTGCATGAGTCTATAATAAATTACCCTGCAAATTTCACAACTAGACAAAATATAGAAAAAAACCCGACAAATTTTATTTTTACTGAATTTACCCGTCTTTTTATATTTTTCACCTGAAAAATTCTACAGGAAATCGATTACCTTTCAGTTGCTGCCGTAAACTAATCGCTGCAAAAAAGCGCCCAAACAGCACTTTTTCCGGCTAAATTGAAGAAAAAAAAGCACCGCTGCGCGATATTAGGGCAGCGGTGCTTTTATACGGGCAAAATATAGTTTTTTCAGGTAATTTTAAAAGCCAGCCATAAAAAAAACGATGGTTCATGCTTTTCAATTTGAAAACTTAAACCATCGCCGGAATCATTTCACGTTCTGCTTGCGGAATTTTGTTGGCGTGCAGCCGTAAAACGAAATGAATTTATTGATAAAATAGTCCAAATCCTTATAGCCGATTTCGTCTGCAATTTCGTATACTTTTTTGTCTGTTTGCAGCAAAAGCTGGCACGCCTTTTCTATGCGGATGCGGTTTAAATGGTCTTTAAAAGATTCGCCGTACTGCTTTTTGAATATCTGTCCAAGATACGCCGCATTCAAAAAATATTTCTGGCTTAAATCTTTCAGCGTCAGGTTTTCCATAAAATTCTGCTTTATGTCTTCTTCAATTTCTGCCAGAACGCCTTTTGCCTGATTGCCCCGCAGCTGTGCCAGATATTCGCCGTATTGAAGCAAAAGTTTTTCGGTACTTTCGCCCTCGCCGCTGAAAATCTGTTCGTTGGCTTCGGCGTTTATGCTTTGAAGAATTTTCTGCTGGTCAACATTCGGGTCCTGCATTTGGGCAAGGTGAATAAGCCCGAAAATTATGTAATTTATTGCCATGTTCACCAGCGAAGAATCTGCGTTAACCATAAGCGCGTTCAGTTTTTCTACATTTTCTTTAATCAGGTCAGTCTGGTTTGTTTCTACGGAACGAACAAGCTCGTCCAGCAAATCCTTGCTGATTTGTTTCTGCCCTTCACCGTCCAGATATTCGTCTTTTACTTTTTCCAATGCTGAAATTTCAAACAGACTGAAAGTCCGGCTCATCATCGCAGTTTTTGCAGACTGATTCAGCTGGCTTAAATCTGCAACCTTGCTGCCGGCAATTATCAGAATTTCAAATTCGGTGCACGCCAGAAGTTTTTCCTTTAAGTTCTGCAAGTAAGCCTGCTCGCTTTCCATGCCGGAACTTTCAAGCAGTTCGTCGCTGTAAATTATTCCAACATCGTAGCTCAGCGACTTTACGGCTACGTCATAAATTACGCGGTATTCAAAGCCTTCCATCTGGGAAAGGCATTTCTGGTAAAGTTCGCGCTGCATCTGGTGCTTCTGTTCATCGCTTGCGGCGGCAATCTGGGGCGCCGTAAGATCCAGCTCCACGCTGATATAGCGGCAGCCGGTGCAGTGCCCAAGATATTTTTCTACGTGTTCAAGGTTTTTGCGGTCAAATTTGCCGTAAATAAGCGGTATTATGTTGCGCGAAAAAAGAGCCTTTTCCTGCCGGTGCTCGTCCTGCTGTTTCTGGCAGTAGTCTTTGTTCAAGTCGCGCACCTTGCCCAGAACTTTTAAAAGTTCGGTTTTGTTTACGGGTTTCAGCATATAGTCAAGGCAGTCGTTGCGCAAAGCCTGCCGCACATAAGCAAAATCGTTAAAGCCGGACAATATGACAAAATAGCAGGAAAGTTTTAATTCGCTGCGGACTATTTCCAAAAGATCAAGTCCTGTCTGTCCGGGCATTTTTATGTCGGCAATAATTAATTCGGGCTTTTTTTCCTGTATTACTTTCAGCGCGTTCTGCACGTTTTCTTCTTTGCCAACTATTTCAAAGCCTTCACTTTGCCAGTCTATAATTACCGAAAGACCCTGCAAAATGAATGGTTCGTCGTCTACCAGCAAAACTTTTAACACTTTTTTCTCCTGAATTATGTTGCTAATATATTTATTATGGGAAAAGCGGCGAAAACCGCACAACTGTTCGCCTTGCGGCGTGACAAATGTGCCGTTTTTTGCGGCTTTTTCCGGACAAATATTTTTGCCTGTATTTCAGCTTAAACTTTCCGCTTAAGTTTTTTTTTCGTCTTTACGTTTGCGGCTAAACCGGAACTTATACCAAACCTTTCATCAGTTCGGCAAAACAGCTAAAATGCTTTGTCCTCTTTATCGGGATTTTCCCGAATGGTGTTTTTGCCTAATTCGGCATTCGGGATTTTCCCGAATGCTGTTTTTTGTTCAAATCGCCTTTCGGGATTTTCCCGAATGCTGTTTTTTGTCCA
>JAKSTR010000044.1 GCA_024402495.1 Treponemataceae bacterium | reverse complement strand
CAAAATAAAATTTTACGTAATAAAAAATTGGCAATATAATGGGAATATGTCACAAATTACTGATGAAATTAGGAAATCTTTTAAGGCTGGCGATGATATTCGCGATGAGGGCTTAACTACTCCTTCGGATATTGTCCGTTTTGACGACATTTTTTACGGCGAAAACCGCGACTGGCAGAAGCTGGACGTATACCGCCCTGCAGAAAGCGGCGACAGAAAACTGCCGGTAATCGTAAGCGTGCACGGCGGTGCGTGGACTTACGGCGACAAGGAGCGCTATCAGTTTTACTGCATGAACCTTGCCCAGCGCGGATTTGCGGTTGTTAATTTTACTTACCGCCTTATGCCGGAGTTTAAATTTCCGGCACAGCTGGAAGATACGAACCTTGTTTTTGCGTGGATTCTGGAAAATGCAGAAAAATATAATCTTGACGTAAAAAATATTTTCGCCCTCGGCGATTCTGCCGGCGGACACCTGCTTTGTCTTTACACTGCAATCTGTACGAATGCCGGATATGCCCGGAACTATTCTTTCAGCGTGCCCAAAAACCTTGCATTAAAAGCCGTCGCCCTTAACTGCGGCGTTTATACTCGCAAAAAAGGCGAATCGGAACAGGATGACCTGCTGATGGCAGAACTTCTGCCGGGCGGCGGCACTGCCGAAGAATACGAACTTATTTCCGGCGTAAACTACGTTACATCCGGCTTCGTGCCTGCTTTTGTAATGACTGCAAATCAGGATTTTCTGAAAAACCAGGCGCCGGTTCTGGTGAGCAGGCTTATGGAAGTAAACGTGCCCTTCACTTTCAGGTTTTACGGTACGGACGAAAATCCGCTGGGGCACGTTTTTCACTGCGACATTAAAAGCGCCGCCGCAAAGCTTTGCAACGACGAAGAATGTGAATTTTTCAGCAAATACATAGATTAACTGACAACAGAGAGGTTTATATGAACAAATTTTATGCAGACACAAGCGATGCCGTAACTGAGCTTGAAAAGAAAAATCAGGCTACAATCCGTTCGATTGCCGGAGAATGTTTTGTCCTTCTGGAAAATGACGGAACCTTGCCGTTTACGCAGGATACAAAAAAAATTGCGCTGTTCGGCAGCGGTGCGCGCCATACCATCAAGGGCGGCACCGGTTCCGGCGACGTTAACACGCGCGAAATTGTCAGCATTTATCAGGGCTTAAAAGCCGAAGGCTTTCAGATTACAACGGAAGAGATTCTGGACAAATACGACGAAGTTCTGAAGCAGTCCGAAATTGACTATCAGGCTTTTGTGAAGAATGAATGTGAAAAATTCGGCAAAAATGAAGTTGCGGTTTTATTTGAATCGCCTTACAAGCAGCCTGAATGGGCAAAAATCAGCGCCGCCGACATTAAAAACGCAGGCTGCGATGTTGCCGTTTACGTCATTTCGCGCAATTCCGGCGAAGGTGCAGACCGCTACAACAAGAAAGGTGACTATTATTTAAGCGATACCGAAAGCGAAAACATCAGCTTCCTGCGCAGCAGCTATAAAAAGCTGGTAATTCTGCTTAATGTGGGCGGCATAATTGATGCTACCCAGATAAAATCAATGAACGCGAACGCGGTTCTTTTAATAGGACAGAGCGGAAATATCGGCGGCTATGTTGTTGCCGAAGCTTTAACCGGCAAGCAGATTCCTTCCGGCCGCCTTACCGATACGTGGGCTGCCAAATACGAAGATTATCCAAGTTCTGCAACTTTCAGCCACAACAACGGCAATATTGACGATGAATTTTATTCTGACGGCGTTTTTGTCGGCTACCGCTATTTTGATACTTTCGGCGTTCAGCCTGTTTACCCTTTCGGTTACGGCAAAAACTACACTACCTTTACGCAGGAAGTTGTAAAAGTCAGTGCCGATGCACGGAAAGTTTGTCTTGAAGTTAAGGTTACTAATACCGGCGATACTTTTGCAGGCAAGGATGTTGTGCAGGTTTATGTTTCTGCACCCGGAGAAAACAAGCCGTTTCAGGAACTGAAGGCTTTTGCAAAAACCGGGCTTCTTGCTCCAAAGCAAAGCGAAACCGTAAATCTTTCCTTTGATTTTGCAAGCGCAGCTTCTTACTGCCAGAAATGCGCCAGCTGGGTTTTGTCTGAAGGCGAATACATTGTGCGCGCCGGTCAGAACTCGCGCTGCACGAAGGTTGCCGCGGTTATCAGCCTGAACGGCGACGCCGCCTGCCTGAAGCTTAAAAACTGTTTTGGCACGCCGGTGGATTTAACCGAAATTACTGCCCCGGCTGACATTCCCGTTCCGGCAGGCGTCTGCAACGATACAAGCGCCGCACCGCGTTTTGAAATTGATGCCGCAGCGGTTGAATGCAAAACTGTCAAATATCAGGGTGAACGCCCTGTCCTAAAAGATACCAATCCGGGCAAAACCATTACTCTGGACGACGTTATTGCAAAAAAGGCTACGGTAGAAGAACTTGTTGCCCAGCTTACTGTTGAAGAAATGGCAGATTTTTGCTGCGGCACTGCACGCAACCGTACCAGCAAAAAATCGGTTATCGGTTCATCTTGGCGCCATATTCCGGGTGTTGCCGCCGAAACTTCGGAGATTCTTATGGAATCGCGCAATGTTCCGTGGACTTCGCTTGTGGACGGTCCGGCGGGATTGCGCATTACGCCGCACTTTAAGGTTGACAGAAAAACCGGCGAAGTTTTGCCGGGCGGCGAGATTTTCGGTACTTTCTACAATCCTTTCCCGGCGGATACGCCAGAAGACGCCATTGATTACTATCAGTATTGCAGCGCCATTCCTATTGCAACAACTCTTGCAAACTCATGGAATATGAATCTGGTAGAAGAGATGGGTAAGGTTGTGGGCGCAGAAATGAAGAAATTCAAGGCTCATTTCTGGCTTGCGCCGGGCATGAACATTCACCGCAATCCGCTTTGCGGCCGCAACTTTGAATATTATTCAGAAGATCCGCTGCTTTCCGGCAAATGTGCTGCCGCTGATACAAAGGGTGTTCAGTCGTTCGCCGGTCAGGGTACAACCATCAAGCATTTTGCGGCAAACAATCAGGAAGACAACCGCAATTACTGCAACAACCACATGAGCGAACGTGCCTTGCGCGAAATTTACCTCAAAGGTTTTGAAATTGCTGTTAAAGAATCCCAGCCGTATTCAATTATGACCAGCTATAACCTTATAAACAGTGTTCATACTGCCAACAGCTACGATTTGATTCAAAGTGCGGCACGCGATGAATGGGGTTTTGAAGGCGTAATCATGACGGACTGGTATTCCAGCCAGGACACCAGCTTTATGAACAACTACAAGCCCAAATATCCGTGGTCATCCAGCGTTCAGTGCATTAAAGCCGGCAACGACTGGCAGATGCCGGGCTGCGAAGACAATATTGAAGACATTATTGCCGGCGTTGCCAAGGGCGACGAAATTACGCTTGGCGATTTGCAGTTCTGTACCTGCAACATTTTGCGCGTAATTGCCAAAATTGCCGCCAACAGCTAGCTTGCCTTTTGCAACCTGATTTTTGAATGACAAACATGCAGAACCTGCCGACAAAGCCGCAAGTTCTGCATTAAAAGCCCTGCTGCCGTTAAACAGAAACTGCGTTCTGGATGTGCCGGCGGCAGGGTTTTTTATTGCCAAAATTAGAAAAGGCGGAATATTTTTAACTTTAGTTAGATAAAGCGCTTTTTATTTAACTTGCCAAGTGCAAACTTATGGTGTAAATTCTTTTATATGATTAAGCTTTTAGCAAAACTCTTTATAAAAGACTATAAAAACTTCAAAAATCCTTCTGTGCGTACCAAATACGGCGTTGTTTGTGCCGGTTTTGGTATTTTTTTAAACCTTCTGCTTTTTGCCGGCAAATTCATTACGGGCAAAATAAGCGGTTCCATGGCGATTGCCGCCGATGCCTTTAACAACCTTTCGGATGCGGCGTCTTCTATTGTTTCAATTTTCGGTTTTTCCATGGCGGAAAAAAAACCGGACAGCAAGCACCCTTTTGGGCACGGCAGAATTGAATATATTTCCGGGCTTATAATTTCGTTTTTAATTATGAATATGGGTTTTGAGCTTTTTACTTCTTCAATTGAAGCGATTAAAACGCCCAAAACCGTGCAGACCAGCGCTTTAACAATAGGCGTAATGACTGCGGCTATTCTGGTAAAGCTTTACATGTTCATTTACAACCACCAGACGGCAAAAAAAATTGATTCTGCTTCCATGGAAGCTACCGCGAAAGACAGTTTCAGCGATATGTTTGCAACCGGTGCTGCACTTGCCGCGTCGCTGGTTGCGCCTTTTGTCAATTTTCCAATTGATGCAATTGCAGGCTGCATTGTTGCCCTGTTTATTTTGTATACCGGCTTTGGCGCGGCAAAAGAAACCATTGCCCCGCTTTTGGGTCAGCCGCCGTCTAAAGAACTGGTTGAACAAATTGAAGAAACTGTGCGCCAGTTTGAGCATATCATCGGCATTCACGATATGATTGTGCACGATTACGGTCCGGGGCGGCTGGTAATAAGCCTTCATGCAGAAGTGCCCGGCGACAAAGATATTTTTATCCTGCACGACGAAATTGATCTTGCAGAAAAAGCTTTGTACGACAAGTTCAACTGCCTTGCAACCATTCACCTTGACCCGATTGATACAAAAAATGCCCGGCTTGCCGATTTGAAAAAGCTGGCACAAGACCTTGCGGTTGAAGTTAATCCCAAAATTACGATTCACGATGTACGCATGGTGCCGGGCTTAAGCCATACCAATTTGATTTTTGACGTGGTGCGCCCTTACGATTGCAAGCTTAGCGCCGAAGAATTACAGAAATATTTGTGGATTAAAATACACGAAAAAGAAAACGACGTTTACTGCGTAATTACGGTTGATAATCCGCTGGTTTAGCTTACAGCGGTACAGAACAAAACCATACAGGCGCGAATAAAAAAGCCCGGTGCTTGAAAGTTCTTTAGAATAAACTTTTAAGCACCGGGCTTTTTTTGCAATATTCATGCAGAAAATTACAGGCTTTTTGTCTTTTTCTTTACAGGTTCGCTTGTAAAATCAATGCCAAGTTTTTTCATAATTTTTCTGTCAACTTCAGAAAGCATTACGGTTGTATGCACCTGACTGCCTGCAAGTTTTGGAAGCTGTTCAATTGCTTTTTTGGCGTTAGGGTCTGTAATGCTCACCATTGCCAGCGCAACCAGAACTTCGTCTGTATGCAGGCGCGGATTGTTTCCGCGCAGATATTTAACTTTCATTTCCTGAATCGGTTCAATAACTTCTGCCGGAATAAGGTGAACATCGTGGCTGATACCGCCCAAATGTTTTACCGCGTTTAAAAGCAGCGCAGCACAAGCACCCAAAAGATTTGAAGTTTTTGAAGTGATGATTGTTCCGTCGCAAAGTTCAATTGCCGCGGTCGGTACGCCTTCTGCTGCGGAACGTTCTTTTGCCGCGATGGTAACTTTACGGTCGGCACTGGTGATTTTTGCCTGTTCCATCAAAAGTTCAAGCTTAAAGCCTTCACTTTCAGATGCTTCGTTTTCGGCAAGGCGGCCAAGTGTAACATAATAGCGGCGGATAATTTCCTGACGGCTAGCTTCGCAGCATGCATCATCGTCAACAATGCAATAGCCCGCCATATTTACGCCCATATCTGTCGGCGATTTATACGGGTTGTAACCGTAAATGCCTTCAAAAATCTTGTCCAAAACCGGGAAAATTTCGATGTCGCGGTTATAGTTTACGGTTGTCTTTCCGTAGGCTTCCAGATGGAACGGGTCAATCATGTTAACGTCGTTCAGGTCGGCGGTAGCAGCTTCGTAAGCAAGGTTTACCGGGTGCTTTAACGGAAGATTCCAGATTGGGAAAGTTTCAAATTTGGCATAACCGGCTTTAATGCCGCGCTTGTTGTCGTGGTAAAGCTGTGAAAGACAGGTAGCCATTTTGCCGCTGCCCGGTCCAGGTGCTGTAATAACAACCAGCGGGCGCGTAGTTTCAATGTAATCGTTTTTACCGTAACCGGCTTCACTATCAATAAGGGCAATGTTAGAAGGATAGCCTTCAATTGTATAATGAAGATAGGTTTTGATTTTCATTTTTTCAAGTTTGGATTTAAAAATGTCTGCGGCAGCCTGACCCTGATAATGGGTAATTACAACGCTGCCAACCATCAAGCCGCGGTTTTGAAACTCGTCGCGCAGACGCAAAACGTCCATATCGTAAGTAATGCCCAAATCGCCGCGCACTTTGTTTTTTTCAATATCAATTGCGCTGATTACAATTACAATTTCTGCATAATCAGCAAGCTGCATAAGCATGCGCAGTTTGCTGTCAGGCTGAAAGCCGGGCAAAACACGTGAAGCATGGAAATCGTCGAAAAGTTTTCCACCAAATTCCAGATAAAGCTTGTTGCCAAATTGAGCAATACGTTCTTTAATATGCTCAGATTGAATTTTTAAGTATTTGTCATTATCAAATCCGATTTTCATAACGCAAAGTTTAGCACTAAAAAGACCAATAAACAAGTGATACAAACTTTCGCTTTGCAAAAATAACGCCCAAAACTGCACGCCGATACGCGTTTATATGCGTGAATGCTTAAAAATATGCACCGATTTCAGCGCTTTTTTCAATTTTAAAGCAAAAAATTAGAGTTTTTAGAGAATTTGTGAACGGTTTTGCTGTTTCAGCGTTTCCAGAACTTCTTTTATTTTCTGGCACTGATCCTGCCTGCAAATTAAAAGCGCGTCATCAGTATCAATAACAATCAAATCTTCCAGACCAACCGCGGCAATCAGCTTTTTATTGCCTTCAATAAGCGTGTTCTTGCAATTAAGCGCCACAACGTCGCCTGCAAAAAAATTGGCATCCGAAAAATCATTTTTAATGCGGCTGATTGCATTCCAGCTGCCAACATCGTCCCAGTCAAACGCCGCTTTTACGACTAAAAGCTTCTGGCATTTTTGCAAAAGCGCCTCATCCAGGCTAAGCGAAGGGCATTTTCCGTATTCTTCTTTTGTAAAAAGACCGGGATTTTTTGCAATATTTTGAGTAATTTCAAAAATTTCCGGGGCATAAAAGCCAAACTGCCGGTTAAAAAACGAAATCTTCGTTGCAAGCAGACAGGTATTCCACAAATATTCGCCGCTTTCCACAAAACTTTTAGCCTTTTGCAAATCGGGCTTGTCAGTATAGCTTGCAACTTCAAAAACAGTATCGCCGCTTTGTTCTAACCGGGCATTTTTAAGCTGAATATAGCCAAAAGCAGTTTCGGCATGGGTTGGCGCCGTACCAACCATAACAAAATGCTCGCCCTTTTGGGCAATATTTGTGCACTGGTTAAAAGTCTGCAAAAAATGTTCGGTATTTTCAATTTTGGCGTCGGCAGCACTTATAAAAACAACGCAGTCGCCCATTTTTCCTTCAATAAAACCAATTGCCAGCGCCACAGCGGCGGCGGTATTTTGGGAACAAGGCTCGCAGAAAATATTCTGAAGAGGAATCTGCAAATCTTCGCAAAGCTGCTGCTGAGCCAGCGCCTTATACTGAATATTTGTCATTACAAAAATATTCTGGGGCAAAATTGCAGCCAAAAGCCGTTCTGCCGTAAGCTGAATCATGGTTTTTGATTGATGAGTAATTGGTAAAAACTGTTTTGGAAGATTTTTTCTGCTTTTGGGCCACAAACGTTCGCCATAGCCGCCAGCAAGAATAAGCGCTGCAACTTTCATTGCATAAATTATACCACGAGTTTTACAAACCGCAAGTTTTTATTTATTTCGCATAAATTTTTTGTTAATGCTTCAAATTTTAGTAGAAAAATTGGAATTTTTGGAGATTTTGAACTAATTTTCAGCAAAAACGCCGGGCATTCTGAAAATCAGATTAAAATATCTTAAGAAAACTACTATTTTTTTAATAATATTCTAACCTAATTTTAATTGTCTTTTTGCAAAAGTATAAGTACCTTTTTGATATGAAAAATACAATTTTAACAAGTCAGGCACTTTTACCAGACTGGAACGAAGCCAAAAACTCAATTTTTCCAATCCTCAGCCCGTACAAAACTTCAAAAAACAAATTAATGGCATTAAAAAACCAGGACATTTTATGCATGTTTGTAAGCTCGCAAGTTAAAATGTTTCTGGCATGCTTTTACAACGGCAAAATAATTCCACTAAGCCAGCAGCTTTTGGCGCAGTGGGCAATCACCGCATCGGCAGTACACCTTGCAGTGGAAGAAAATATGCGCAGAATCGCCCAAAATACCAGATTAAAAAAATGCAATAACGGCTGGTTCGATTATTACAGCGTGCAGGCAGAACTGCCGATTTTTAACGCGGCACTTCTGTTTTACAAACCCTTTCAGTTTGCATTGCAGCAAAAGTTCGGCGAAAGTTTCTGCGCAGTTGCACCGGAACTTACCTGCGGAATCGTTTTTGACCGCAAACACGCCCAGCTTTATGCAAAAGCAATGCGCGACGACGTTCACTTAACCTACGAATGTTCGTCAAAATCCCTTTCCACAGAACTTTTAGAAATTTCTTCTTACGGCGTTGTGCCTTTAGCCGATTAGTTGAAGCTACGCTAAACCACAGCAGATATTTTTAAGTTTCCGCCGGGTTTAGCAAATGACGCCTTAATTTTATAAAAAACGCAGATTGCCGCAAACATTGCGCAAAGCTTTTATAAAAAAAATCGGCATCCATTCAACAAGCAAAATACAAAAAAAGCCTTGAAAAATTTCAAGGCTTTTTTTGTCTGCAAATTGTTTCCAAGTTTTCCTATAATTCTAATCAAACCAAATCTGCTTAAGACTAAAATACGGTTTTATAAAAAAACTGCGGCTTGCCGCTGCAAACTGTAATTTTCATCGCAGCCAGAATTATAAAAAAAAACTCAATTATCTCTATTTACTACATTTTCTCCAGCAAAAGTTCCCAGCTGGTTTTGCGGTTAAAAACTTCCATAGGGTTTTTAAGCGGGTTATGCCGCAAGGAATTATGTTCGGCAATAACACTTTGCATATCGCCAATTGTACTTTTGGTCAAATACGGCTCTTTCAGCGAAAGCAGCGAACCGTCGCCGGACAGATAAACCGGCAGCGGATTTTCAGTTTTGCCGTCAAAAATCAGTTTTTCGCCGTCGTAGCTGTAGCTGTGCTTTTCAATATTGCGGATATTTATGCCGCGCCCAACCACGCAGGTATAAACAATGTCGCCAACTTTCAAAAACTTATCAACTTCAAAAATTGTCGTATCGTCGTCTGCAATTGCAAGAACCGGCTCATAATCTACATCTGCCTGCCAGTAGCGCAAAAAATATACGTTTTTGTCGGTAAAATAATAGCAGCGCAGTTCGTTTTTATATTGGGGTTCTGCAACTTCAATACCGCTAACAACATTGCCGCAGCAGCGCCAAAAACCCAAAAGCCGCGCCGTATTCTGGTCAACATTCCGGGCATAAACCTGTATGCTTTCATCATTCTGTTCGCCAGCCTGCAAAAATGCCGAACCGCGGCAGTAAAAATCCAGAAAAAGCTTGTCGTTCATTACGCTTAAAGGATGAGCAAGGCGCTTTTTATTGCCGGCATATTTTACGCGCAAAATTGTTTCGCCTGTATCCCGGTATTCCAGACTGGCAGGCAAACTTGCAGCCTGATCGTAATAATAGCCGTAAAAAGTTTTCAGCACAAAATTCAAATTATTATCGCTGTCAACAATCACAAAGCGCGATTTGTTTTCCCAGATGCCGGCAAGAGGCGCAAGGCTTTCATCCTGCCGGGCTTGCATTGGCACAGCGGCATTCTGGGCAAAAACAAAAGTATTTATAATGGAAAAAATTCCGCAAAAGGCAATTCTGGTAAAAATATTTTTCTTCATCTTTTATTTTTCGGCATTTTAAATAATTATCTGCACATTTCAGCTTTTCAGCTTTTGGCAAAAATTTTGTGCGGAATTGCATTTGCGCCGGTATGTTGGAATTTTATAAAATCTTCTATATTATATGTAAACGTGCGCTCGGCACATTTTAAATTTTCAATTTATTAGCAGGAAATATTATGGCAACCGTAACTTATTTGGCAAAACTTGGCGAACTGACCTTGAAAGGCAGCAACTTAAAAGAATTTGAACGCCGGCTGGTAAACAACGCCCAGCTTTATCTTGAAACCGTAAGAGCCCGCGTACTTTTGCGCGCCGGCAGACTTTACATCGAAGGCCCGGAAGAAAGCGTACCGGCAATTGAATTTACGCTGAAACATTTAATCGGCATTACCGGCTGGGCACGCACGTTTGTCTGCGAAAAAACCGTTGAATCCATAAAAGAAGCGGTAATGAAAACCGCCGTTGCGGCAAAAGAAGCCGGCGCAAAAACTTTCAAAATCGATGTGCGCCGCGCCGATAAAAGTTTTCCGCTTAATTCCTACGAACTTGCCGCCGAAGCCGCCGCGGATGTTTTTGATCAGGGCATTTTAAGTGTAGACGTTCACCACCCGGATCTGCTTATCCGCGTAGAAGTGCGCGAACGCTGTTTTGTATACGACGACCGCAATAAAGGCTGCCGCGGTCTGCCGGTTGGCGTAAGCGGCAAGGGTCTGCTTCTGCTTAGCGGCGGTTTAGATTCGCCGGTTGCAGGTTACCGCATGATGCGCCGCGGTATGAAAGTTGACTGCGTATATTTTCACGCTTACCCCTACACTTCTGCCGAAGCCCAGAAAAAGGTCGAAGATCTTGCCGCAATAATTTCTTCTTACGGAGTTGATACCCACATAAACATCATTCCGTTTACAGAAGTGCAGATGCGCATTAAGCAGCGTTCGCCGGAAGAATTCAGTACGCTTATGCTGCGCATGTGCATGATGAAAGCCGCAAATCTTTTGGCAGACCGGCTTGGCGCACAGTGCCTTATTACGGGCGAAAGTCTGGGGCAGGTTGCAAGCCAGACAATTGAAAATCTTGCGGTTACAGAATCAGCATGTGCAGTGCCACTTTTGCGCCCGCTTGTTGGGCTTGATAAGCAGGAAATTATTGATACTGCCGTACAGATTGGCACTTATGATACTTCAATTTTGCCGTATGAAGACTGCTGCGTTTTGTTTTCGCCCAAGCACCCGGTTTTGCGCGCCAGCGTAGAAAAAGCAACCGAGATTTTTGAAAAACTTGAAGCCGATGAACTTATTCAAGCCGCCTACGACAAGCGCGAAATTAAGCGCTTTGCCGCCCGCGACTATGTGGCAGAACATTTTGCCACTCCAAAAACTGAAGAACAGTAAAAACTGAACAAACCGTGGTTCTAAAAACAGCCGTTTTTAGAACCTTTTTTTTCGCTTTCCATCTGCTGCTGTTCGCGCAGGGCACGTTTTTTGGCGCGCAAACTGCCGCTTGCCTGATACCGGTCTGCTTCGCCGGACTGTTCGCGTATTGCCTGACTTTCCAGCTGAAAATCGACCATCCGCTTAAAAATATCCATCAAAGGTTCTGGGTTGCATGACTGGGTTAAACCGGCGGATTGCAGTTCTTTTATCAAATAATAGCAGGATTCAATTGTAGACAAACATTCGGCGGCAGGTTGAGTTTTAAACTTAAACTGCGAACGGTATGCGCTTGTAAACGAAAGTTTTTGCAGATTTTTTACGTTCGGGCTAAGCCTGAGCATTTTTTTTGCAAAAAACCACGTAGAATCAACCACAAAAACCAGCAGCTGTTTTGTACCGGAAGTTTGGGCATTTTGCAGTACGCCGCTTGTTTGGGCATAATCTGCAAAACTTTGGGCGCTAAAAGCGTCTTCGCCGGGATACAAAAGCAGCGGAATATAGTCCGAGTTGTTTATAAGCGCATTTACCCGGCTGTTTTGGGAAAAATCAACGCCCACAATAATTTCGGAATCTACCAGAGTTAACTGCGCCAGACGGCCGGTGCCGGTGCGCTGCTTGTAGGCTTCTTTTGGGTGCATTAAAAATACAAACTTTACGCCGGTTTTTACAGGCTGAATGTATTTGCAATAGCAGGTTTTTGCCGGTCTAAAGCATTTGGGACAATGCGGTTCAAAATTATCAGCGGCAGCGGCGGCTTCAATTTGCGCGGCGGTTCTTATTTTTATAACATTCTTCTGCTGGTTCAATTTACTTCTCTACTTCAACTATATATTTTGCAATTTTTGGCACGTCTGGTTTTACATTCAATTTTGCAAGGCGAATAGCCGCGCTTTGGGCAAAATCCCGGTCGCGGCACAGGCGCAGGGCGGTATTTGCATTGGTTTTAGGTGAACGGCTGAACCAGCCCACCCCATTTTGCAAAACGTATTCAATATTGCCCTTTTCCTGCCCGTGAATGTAAGTTGTAAAAATACTGGGCTTTTGGCAGGCTAAAATCTGCATCATCATGGAAGCGCCGGCTTTTGTAACAACGCAGTCGCTTATTTTTATCAGTTCGTGCATATTTTCAACAAAACCCAGCACGTGAATATCTACATTTTTGTGTATTTTTGCCTGTTTTTGCATAATGGCATTCTGGCTTTTGTTTCTGCCGCAAACGGCAATAATGCTTATTTTTTCGTTCGGTTCAATTCTGCGGCACAGTTCGCCCAATATTTTTGCAGCACCCGGCAAGCCTTCGCCACCACCTGCAAGCAGAATGCACTTATTTTCCGGCGGTATGCCGTTTGCTCTTTTGTACCGGCTAAGAATATTTGCGTCGTTTTCGCAGAAAAACTGCGAACCTATAATAAACGGAAAAACGCCGATTTTATTTGCATTTATGCCGTGATTCTGCACCATTTCTTCCTTCAGGCGCGCTGAATAGGCTATAAAATTGGCGTTTTTTACAAGATACCACGCCGGATGAGCGGTAAACGGGTCTGTAATGTTTACAATATAAGGTATTTTGGGATTAACCGCCTGTATTGCACGCTTTGCCGCAGGTCCAACTGCAAAATGAAAGCAAACCACTTTGGTAATCTGGTGCTGTTTTAATATTTTGCGCAAATAAAACTGGGTAACAATCGTGCAGCCTGCCTGACACAGACGAAGGACAATCTTATTTGTTGTAATATCGTAAAATGCAGAATAAGCTGCCGGCATTGCGGCGGTTGTTGCGTGGTAGCCGTCTTCAAAAAAAGAACGGGCTATAACCTGCTTGGGCGCAAAGCCCGGCATTAAAACAACTTCAATATTGTAATATTTTTCAAGTTCTTCTTTTAATGCCATTGCAGGTGCTTTGTGCCCGTTGCCGGTATTGAGGTACAGAAAAAGATACTTTTCTTTTTTGGGCTGAAAATCTTCCACATTAAAGCCCGTACAAATACTTAAACGAAAGCCTGAAACCGTGGTTTATGTCATCGTGCAAGCCGGCTTTCCATGCGGCGTAGGCTTTGTCAAGTCCAGCCTGATCTGCGGAATAAACGCCGGTTGGCAGCATGTTGTTCTGCACGCCGTTATTTTTAATGTATTCAAAAGTATAGCCAAGGTTAACTGTCATCTGTCCGTAATGCTGCAACGGCAAAGAATATGCCGCATCTACAGAACCCTGCCATACGTACATGCGCGTTTCAGACTGCATGAACATAAAATGGTTCCATGCATATTCATAGGCACCGGTAGAATACGGGTGGTTCAAAACGCTGCCGTCTGTGCGCAATGTACCGGTCTGGGAAGGCAGTTTAAGGTATTTAATGGCTTCATCCGGCGATTTTTTAACCAAAAGCTCGTTTATGTTTGAATGGCGAATCATGTTTGCACCAAAAGTAAGCTTTAAGTTGCTGAAAGGATTAACCTTGAACTTGATTGCAATGCGGTCGCTGTTTGGCGGCAAATTTGAACCAATAGACTGACCGTTATTTGTATAGTTCTGGTAGTTTGTACCGTTAGAACCTGTTACATTATAGTTGGTGTCCAGAAATTCTTCGTGGCTGTACATATACGGCGAAATCATAGTGTAATTCATGGAAATTTCGCTGAACGGCGAATCAATCGGGCTGTATACAAAGCCTGTCATTGCACCAAAGCGCAGTTTTGTATCAAACCGGAGCTTTGCAATATCGCTCATCGCCATATCGTCTACAAAAACATCGGTATTCCAGCTGAAACCCGGTGCCGGACGCACTTTAAACGCAATCCCCATCTGTACGTTATCGTTAAACGAACCGATACCCTGCGCAACCATGTACGGCACAAAAGGCAGCATGTAAATCGGGTCAAAACGTTTACCGTAAACAACATTTTCATAATAAGAAAGCGTAAACCACGGCATCGGCGTCCAGTTAAACGAGTGCATCATCAAAAACTTATTCGGATTTACGCCAACGCCTTCATCGTTTGTAGCGCCAAGCATAAACGCCGCCTGCGTATAGTTCCAGTTATTGCGCCGCAAAACTACAGACAGGTTTCCGGTATGAAAAGCGCCGGGGTTTAATGCAACGCTGTCTTCGTAAAAAGGACCAAAAGAATTGCGGCTGATACCGCCCTGAAAATAAATGTTTTCGTTACCGATTGCGGTGGTAACGTTCATATCCAAAAAGGCTTTTGCAAACTTTAAATCGGTGGCGTCGCTTACAGCATCGTAACTTTTGCTTACAAAAGAAGGCAGCGAATCTTTGCCCAGACCGTCCGTAACAAGGATATTTGCTTTTACGCCAACGGTCATTTGTTCAGCTGCCTGAATATCGCCTGCAACGCCAAGCTTTACATTGTATTCGTTTTCTTTTTCTTTCGTACCGTTTTTGCCTTTTGCGTCAACCTTTCGGTTTGCCTGCCTGCCGTAATCTGCAACTTCAAAAACAGCATCTACAGTTTTGCCGAAAATCTGCTGCCAGTACGCATTGGCAATTGCAGCCTGATCTTCGTACTCGCTCTGCATTACGGTCTCTAAAAAAGAAGAAATAAGCTTTAAAGGATAAGGTCTTAAAGGCGGAACGTTGCGGATAATTCCAAGGTTTTCCCAGTTTGAAATATCTGTATAAATAGGATCGTTTGGATCAACACTAACTTGAGCCGCTAAAGGAAAAATAAGCGCTAACAAAAGCAACCCAAGCAAAAGTTTCTTTTTCGGCATCAGTAACTCCATTGTTTAGTTTTTTTATTGAATAATTATACCACACAAAAAAGCGTTTATACAACACAAAATGGTACAGGCTCCAACAAATTGAAAACATAAACAGCCTGCGCAGGTTACCTGTTCCCGGCTTGGGCTTTTTTACAGATTCCGGCAACTACAAAACCAGCCTTTCTGCACTTTCGCTTATTTTTTTTGCGGAAGCGGTTCTGGTTTTTACACAATCTTAGCTTCTTCTACCACCATATCTTTTACCAGCAGCATCTTTACTGAAAAAGTAACCCATGTTGGAAATTTTATGCTATATTTTATAAAATCAACTTTCTTTGATAAAAGCCTGATGATTTTATTTTGACTATCGGGCTGAACTTCCGCCTTTTTTGCAGTTGAAGATTCCTTATATCTAAGCTGCTGCAATATTTCCGGAGAAATGAAAGAAGCCAGACTTGTAGTATAATCTTTGTCTTTAGGAATGCTCGCATCAAATCGCTTTGCAATGTTAGTTTCTATATAAGTTGAAAGTTTTGGCAGTTCATCAATAGATAAATTACCAGACTGCATTTTGTTAAGAATTCGGGCTGTATTAAAGGCATCTGCAAAAGCCGTATGTCTTTGTCCTTTAAACTTAAGGTGACATAATTTCATTGCCGCATCCAACGACAAAGACTTTTTCGTCTTAAGAATGTGACTAAGACCTGCCTGCAAATCAACAAATGTTTTCAAAAAGTTTCTATATTCGTCATGATTTCTTGCCTTTATATAGATTTCATCCCACAGCTGCTTATAGTCACTTTCACTCCAGCAGAAAGTCGTAATGTCATCTTTTCCTGCCCAGGAATACAGTTTATACATTGCAGTGCTGAATGTATCTGCATGAGCAACTGCATCATTTGTTATTCCGGTTATTTTTGTAATTTCTTCAGAAATGGAACCGTAAACCGGCTTAACGAAAGTATTAAACTGGCTGATGCAGTTAAAGTTTTCGTCAAGCATGACGGCACCAATCTGGATAACTTCCCCTTTCAAGCCTTTTAGGTTTTTTCGTTCCTTAGAGGTCAATTCGCTCATTTCCAAATCAAGGCAGATATACCGCTTTTGTTTAGCCGGCGGTTCTTCGCTTTTAGAGATTTTTACCGGTTTAGTTTCCACTGAATTAATTTTTGCCTCAATTTCTTCTTTTTTAAGTTTGCTGTCTAATTTATGCAATGAACGCTCAAGCCAGAAAGGATGTCCGGGTTGCCTTATCAAAGCATTGCATTGTTTTCCGAGGCAGTTTTTTGTTTTCAATTGTTTTGCAGTAAGATATACCTTATGAAAATCACAGAATCCGACACATCTGCTAAAATAAGTTTCTGTATTGTATAAACATGGACAAATCTTCAAAGGATCTGTTGGAAATGTAAAATCAGTCATAAAAATGCCTCCGTTGCAGTTTGTAAATCAATTATAAAACTGCAACAGTGACATAGAATGACATCGAAATATTTTTTTTCAAAAAAATGCAATATGGGCGATTGCTTATAAATTACAGACTATTACCTAAATCTTTGATTTCTTTTACAAGTTCAGCATTATTTTTGATTTCATCTTTTCCGTTTGCATAGAATGGCTTATAGAAAAGCATATTCCAGTTAAGATATGAAGCCATACATTCAAACTGTTTTTTGATGAGTTCATATTGAGTTGCATCAACTGGAGAACCGCCTGGAACAAGAACACCAATTTTCTTTCCTTTAATCTGGGCTCCACGGCAATAACATTTATCGATAACGAGTTTTGTCTGAGCAGTCATTCCCCACCAGTAAACAGGAGTTGCAAATACAATCATGTCTGCTTCCACAAGTTTGTCGATAGTTGGATTTGTATCGTCCTTATCTACACAGCCTTTGTGACATTCGCAGGCTCCACAACCTTTGCAGAAACCGATATTAAGTTTATCAGCCTGAATAATTTCAATTTCATTCTTTGCCTTTGCACCTTCTGAAAAAGCTTCAATTGCGGCCAGTGTGTTTCCTTTTCTGGCACTTCCATTTACGATTGTGATTTTCATATTTTACCTACCTCTTCTACAAGTTCCAAACGCCATTTCATTCCGCGGATTTTTATTTCTCGCGGTTGCGTGGTTTTATTCTATCTAGCCCAAACTTCGAGTTTCAAATATTTGTCATGCTGACCTTGGTTCAGCATCTGATTTATAATCAAAAACAGATCACAAATCAAGTTCGAGATGACAAAACATTAAAACGCGACATTGGGGCTATCTATTAAATTGATATTTTTCAATGACAGTTTTGGATAACAAACCGCAAAAAATTTCTTATAATTGTGGTAACCACCACTATTTCTCAGCTAATCTGCGAAAAACGAAACATGCTTGCCTTTGTAAGTTTTTCTCGTTCTTCCCATAGATTCGCTTTCTTCTGGGATGATTTTACCGGCTTTAAAAAGTTTTGCGTCTTCAATGCAGTATTTTATGTATTCTGCGCCATAAGAAAGAGTGTTGTGGGCTGAATATATTGTTTTGATATTTTTCTTATATTTGTTCAGTTTTTTCATGCTGGCAATGTAAGTATCAAACTTTGAAACATCTCCGAACATAAAAATCGGGCCTTCCTGAACGCTGTCGCCTGCAATAAGGAACTTTTTATTTTTTTCAAGCAGAACAATGCTGCCTTCTGTGTGCCCCGGAATTTCTATAATTTCAAAAACAAAGTTTCCAATATCAATTTTGTCACCGTCTTTAAGCGGCTTCTTTGTAATTTCTTCTGTAATCATGGAAAAATCCCGTTCATTTGCGAAGCATTCACCAAACTGCTTCAAGCCGCCTGTGTGGTCGCCATGTCCATGCGTAATCACTACTTCAATGGGAAGATTGCTGAACTCACGGATTCTTGCCGTAAAATCAACGCGCCCAAATCCTGTGTCTACAAGCAGAACTTTTTCAGTGCCAATAAAGAAAAACTGACGGGAAGAATCGTCGATGCAATAAAAGTTGTCGTCAATTTTAACGGTTTTCGGCTCGCTGCTTTTTTCCTGTGCCGTGCAAATTGATACAGCCAATAACAATCCTGCAATAAAAGATGTAAGCTTTTTCATTTTCGGTTCCCTTTTGTTTTTCAAATTAAAATTTCAGTTCACGGATTTTTTCTACAAGATTTCTTGCGTAAACTTCTGTGCCCAATGCGTTTGGATGAAGATTATCCAGGAAATATTCCGGAAGATGCGGCACAAGTTTGAAGCCGTCAACAACCTTAATGTTAGGATATTTTGCAAGAATTTCCTTTAATTTATCACAGAATTTTACAAGAGTTGGAATTCCTTCCATATTGTCGCCACGCCAGAGCGGAGTAATAACCAGAGTTGGAATATCTTTTCCGTAGAGTTCAAAAAGACGGGGATAATATTCTTCAATATCTTTCATTGTTTCGCAGCCATACTGGTTTGTACCAAGGGCAACAATCAGCTTTTCGGGCTTATAGCCTTCCATTTTTAGCAGGGATTTTTTATCGTAAACATAACCGCCAATTCCCTGATTGATGATGTCGTAATTCAAAATGCGGTTTGCAACACTTACATAGGTTTGAGAAGAACGCAAAGGCCCATAGCCCTGAGTGATTGAATCGCCAAACCACAGAACCTTTGTTCCTTTTTTAGCAGGCGAATATTCTCCGTCAATTTCAAAGTTTTTTATTACCACAGTTGCATCGGCTGGCAAATAAAGCATTACATCACGCATTCCGTCAGCATTACCGTAAACGCCTTCAAGGCTTGCCGTAAGGTCAAAACTTAAACTGCCTTCATCTTTCAGCTCTTTTATATAGAAGATTTTTGTAATAAGACCATCGACCATTGCCTCAAAGGAATCTTCCGAGCCTTTCCAGATAATTTTATAATCAAAACTGATTTTCTTTGCGTTGGTTTTAATTTCAATAGTTTTTGAAGTTGTAGCAGTACATCGTTCATACCAGAAATCAAAAGATTCCTTAAAATATGCAATCTGCTGGGCAGTATACTGAAAAGCCTGCAAATATCCGTCTTCTGTTTCTGCAAAATTATATGCGCCAAAATAGATTTTCTGTAATTCTTTATTCGATAATTTCATTTTCTTGCCTCCGAATTATATACAATTCTACAAATAACTTTTAAGCCTATCAATCTTTATAACGGTTTTATTGTGTTTTTTATCGTTTCAACAAGAATTTTTAGAAGAGGCTTTATAAACGGCAAAGAATTGCTTCTGACTGGATTCTAGAAACTTTATTTTATCGGGCTGGGCATAGTTTTAAGAGATTAAGGTTTCACAGGCTTTACCGTACCCGGCACGCGGAACGTGCTTAGGTGCATGAGACTTTGCAATAATCAATAAAACAAAAAACAGAATTATTGTAAGGCATACCATAAACAGAAGATACGAAGCCAGACTTCTTTTTATGTTCTTTTTCTTTAGCATGGCTAGTGATTTTTGACGTTCTTCTTCTGTTTTACATTCTTTGATTATTTTTTCAGCCTCATTCAACTGTTTTTTTAATTGCCATGAAATTAGTTTATAAAATGATAGAAAAATTAAAAGAAGAACAATCGGAATGATTATTTTTAAAAACATATTATTTTTTTCTTCCTTATAAGCACGCCTGTTCTCCTGTAAAATATTTAGAAGAAGCAGCATAAATTCTGTCGAAGTCGGCTTTGAAAACTGTGTTATGCTTTATTTTTCCAAGTAAACAATATCCCCATCGATTAATATTTTTTCTGGAAGAGCTTCATTTATTTCAATTATA
>JAKSTR010000043.1 GCA_024402495.1 Treponemataceae bacterium | reverse complement strand
GCTTTTTTTATTTTTCAGGTTAAATATCGATTATTAAAGTTTTGCCACCCCGAACGAAAGAATGTCATCCCGAACTGGATTCGGGATCTGTCTTTGGCAGCAAATCGGCGGCTATGTACAGCATCCGGTGCAGGTTCCGAAACAAATTTGGAATGATAAATATTTGAAACACGACATTGGGGCTGTTGAAAAATATGCCGCTTTGCCGGTTCTTCTTTCTAAAACCCTGCCGCATTACAAAAAAATCCGGGGCTTTTTACAAAATTCTTTTGCAAAATTGGTGGCAAATTCGGGTATTTTTGTAAATTTATTGTTAAAAATAGTAAAACTATAATATTTTACTTGCTGTATAAAATGTGCTGTGTTATATTGTTAACGTACACACGTAAAATATTTTTTCTAAATTATGCGTGTGTACGAACAACATAGGAATAAAGATAAAAAACGATGACTATTACAGAAATTGCGCAGAAAGCCGGTGTTTCTATTGGTACGGTTGACAGGGTTATTCACAACCGCGGCAGGGTTGCCCCCGAAACCGCAGAGCGTATAAACGCTGTCATTGCCGAATACGGCTATCAGCCGAACCCGATTGCGCGTCATTTAAAACTTAACCGCAATTTTGTAATAGGCGTACTTTTGCCAAACCTGGAATCTGAAAGCGGCTACTGGCGCCAGTGCTACGAAGGCATATGCGAAGCAGAAAAAGAATTGTCGCCTTTTTCGGTTTATGTTGCGCTGGAAGAATTTGACCGTTCCGTAAAGGGTTCGTGTCTGGCGGCGGGCAAAAAGCTTTTAAGCCAGAATGTAGACATGATTGTTATGGCGCCGGTTATGGATGAAGACTGCCACAGGCTTCTGGCAGAACCAAATATGGTACCTTACGCTTTTGTAGATTCTCCCTTGCCGCAAACCAGCCCGCAGGCAATTGTTGCCCAAAACCCCTTCAGGGGCGGGCTTATAGCCGGAAGAATTATGCAAATGCTTGCGCCGCAAACAAATAAATATATGGTTTTTATGACATATACCGCCGCCTACAACAGCCGCGAACGAAGCCGCGGTTTTAACGCATATTTTCTTGAAAACGGCGATGCCATAAGCGACGAGTTTGTTTATAACGGCGGCTCGGTACAAAAAGATTTTGACCGTGCGCTGGACGAATATTTTGCCCAAAAGCCCAATATCGGCGGCGTATTTGTTGTAAACGATGCGGTGCATTACGTGGGCGAATACCTTAAAAGCCGCGGACTTAAAGACCGGATAGCCCTTATCGGCTACGACATTATTCCTGAAAACCGGCAGGCACTGGTTGCAGGCAAAATTGACTGTCTTTTAGCCCAGCGTCCGCAGCAGCAGGGCTATTCTGTAATTCAAACCCTGTACCGCAAGCAGATTTTGCAGCAGCAGGCAGAAAACACGGAAATTCCCGTTGACGTATTCTTTAAGGAACACGCAATGGCGCTGGATTAACCAAAATTTCAGCCAAAAAAAATGAACATAAAAACATGATGCATATATGGAGGAAAACAAAATGGCAGATGATAAAAAAAGAATAGCATCTGAAATAGAATCGGGTAGTGCAGTACTGGGTATTGAATTTGGTTCAACCCGTATCAAGGCAGTTTTAATCGATTCAACAAACACACCGGTTGCAAGCGGTGCTTTTGACTGGGAAAATACCCTTGACAACGGTATCTGGACTTATTCGCTGGACGAAATTCACACTGGGCTTGCAACCTGCTACGCCGAAATGAAAAAAGACGTAAAGGAAAAATACGGCGTAACATTAACCAGACTTGCAGCTTTTGGCGTAAGTGCCATGATGCACGGCTATCTTGCTTTTGATAAAAACGACAAGCTTCTTGTTCCGTTCCGCACCTGGCGCAATACAATTACCGGTCAGGCTTCGGCAGAATTGTCAGCACTTTTCAATTATCCAATTCCTGAACGCTGGAGCATTTCTCACTTTTATCAGGCTGTTTTAAACAACGAACCTCACGTAAAAGACGTGGCATTCTTTACTACGCTTGCAGGCTACGTTCACTGGCAGCTCAGCGGCGAAAAGGTTTTGGGCGTTGGCGATGCTTCGGGAATGTTTCCGATTGATATTGCAACCAAAAACTACAACCAGAAAATGGTTGCCCAGTTTGACGACCTTATTGCAAAAAAAGGTCTGAACTGCAAGCTTTTAGACCTTATGCCTAAAGCAATCTGTGCAGGTACACAGGCTGGTACGTTAACTGCCGCCGGTGCAAAACTTCTGGACAAAGACGGCGATTTGCTTGCCGGCGTTCCGCTTGCACCACCGGAAGGCGATGCCGGAACAGGTATGGTTGCAACCAACAGCGTAGCACCGCGCACCGGTAACGTTTCTGCCGGTACCAGCGTATTTGCAATGGTTGTTCTTGAAAAAGACCTTAGCAAAGCCTACAGCGGAAAAATTGACCTTGTTACAACCCCGGACGGATATTTAACAGCAATGGCACACGCCAACAACTGTACCGGCGACTATGACGCATGGATTAAGCTTTTTGCACAGGCAATTGAAGCCTGCGGCTTTAAAGTTGCAAAACCGGCTTTGTACGATGCCCTGCTTGGCGCTGCATTGAAAGGCGAAAAAGACTGCGGCGGACTTTTGCCTTTCAACTATATTTCAGGCGAATCTATGACCGAAATTAACGAAGGCCGCCCGCTTTTTGTACGCGCACAGAACGCAAATTTCAATTTGCCAAACTTTATGCGCGCACAGCTTTTTACCGCACTGGGCGCTTTGCGCACTGGTATGGATATTCTTTTTGATGCAGAAAAAGTAAAGATTGACCGTTTGACAGGACACGGCGGCTTCTTTAAGGCTGAAGCCGGCTTGATGGCAATGGCTGCGGCAATGCACACACCAATTTCTGCACTTTCTACCGCAGGCGAAGGCGGCCCGTGGGGAATGGCTTTGCTTGCCGCATATCTGGTAAAAGGCAACGGCCGCAACTTGGGCGATTATCTTGCCGCCGAAGTTTTTGCAAACAGCGCAAGTTCTACAGTTGAAGCAACAAAAGAAGACATTGAAGGCTTTAACAAATTCTTTGCCGCATACACCAAAGGTCTGGCTGTAGAAAAAGCCGCAATTGCTGCAATCGACTAAAAGATTTTGTACCTGTCATTTCTGGTCTGGCATGAAATCCGGTCTTGAAAAAGATGAGGTGCTGCAATAATTCAGCATGACGGGCAGTTTTATAAAAAAGTGATAAATGCAGGAATCTTCAATAAACTTCAACAAACCTGATGTTTTTTTGAAGTTTCCTGCTAGTTAATTCGTGCGGCGGGTTTAATGCCCCGACGCTTGCGTCGTAAAAAGGGGTATTAAACTCGACTGCAACCACTTATTAAGAACAACATACCTCGCTGCTTGCGGCGAGGTTGTCGATTCAATAATTCTGTGCTTTTTGCAGGTGCAGAAAATTGAAAAAAGAAGGAAAATAACATGAAAGAATTGAGTGATTACGAGTTTTGGTTTTTGACAGGAAGCCAGGATTTGTATGGAAGGGACACATTAAAACAGGTTGCTGAAGATTCTAAAAAAATTGTAAACAGCTTAAATTACCCTACTGACAATAAAAAACTTGCATACAAACTGGTCTGGAAACCAACTTTGCTGGATTCTGAATCAATTACGGCAACAATTCAAAAGGCAAATGCCAGCGAAAAATGTGCCGGTATCGTCTGCTGGATGCACACTTTCAGCCCGGCTAAAATGTGGATTCGCGGTTTGAATACTTTGACCAAACCTCTGTTGCAGCTGAATACCCAGTTCAACGAAAAAATTCCTTATTCAACCATGGATATGGATTTTATGAACCTTAACCAGAGCGCCCACGGCGACCGCGAATTTGGTTACATTACCGCGCGCATGGATATTAAGCGCAAGGTTATTGCCGGTCACTGGTCGCACGAAAGCACCCGCAACCGCATTTCCGTATGGATGCGCGCCGCTGTTGCTGCAACTGAATGCAAAAACATGGTAATTGCACGTTTGGGCGACAATATGCGCGACGTTGCCGTTACCTGCGGCGATAAAGTTGAAGCCATGATGAAACTGGGCTGGAACGTGCCGTATTATGGAATTGGTGATTTGATTGCGTGCATGCGCAAGGTCAAAACTCCTGCAATTGATGAACTGATGAAAGTTTACGAATCTAAATACAACATTGTATGGGGCAAAGACCCGGCTTATACAAAAGCCCACATTCGTGAACAGGCACGCATTGAACTTGGTTTGCGCAAGTTTCTGAAAATGACCGGCGCTTCGGCTTTTACTACAAACTTTCAGGATCTTTGGGGAATGAAGCAGCTGCCAGGTCTTGCCTGCCAGCGCCTTATGGAAGAAGGCATTGGTTTTGCAGGCGAAGGCGACTGGAAAACTGCCGCTATGGTTCGCGTGCTTAAAATTATGGCAAACGGCATGACCGGCGACGGCAAGGGCGTTTCTTTTATGGAAGATTACACATACAACCTTGAACCGGGCAACATGCTCAATCTTGGCGCACACATGCTGGAAGTTTGCCCGACTGTTGCCGCAGACAAGCCTACAATTGAAGTTCATCCGCTGGGAATCGGCGGAAAACAGGATCCTGCCCGCATGGTTTTCAACGGCAAGGAAGGCAAATCTATGGTTTGTGCAATTGTTGATATGGGCGACCGCCTGCGCATTGTTGCCAACGATCTGGAAACCATTACGCCGCCTGAAAAATTTGAAAAACTGCCGGTTGCACGCGTTTTGTGGAAACCGCTTCCGGATTTTACGACATCAAGCGAAGCATGGATTTTGGCTGGCGGCGGACACCACACCGCATATACAAACCTGCTTGACATTGAATATTTGCGCGACTTTGCTGAAATTACCGGTATTGAACTGGTTCACATCGGCGAAGGCACAACAATCCCTGCATTCCGCAACGAATTGCGCTGGAATGAAGCTTATTGGAGCATGAAAAAATGAGTAAATCACCTTACGCACAGTTAAAAGAAGAAGCCTGGGCAGCAAACCTTGAAATTCCTGCAAGAAACCTTGCAATTTACACATGGGGAAATGTTTCGGCATTTGACCCGGATAAAGGCGTTTTTGCAATCAAGCCTTCTGGTGTTGCCTACGACGAACTGAAAGTTGAAGATATTGTAGTTTTAGACCTTGACGGCAATAAAGTTGAAGGTTCTATGCGCCCTTCGTCTGATACGCCGACACACCTTGAACTTTACCGTTCTTTTGCAATGAGCGGCCCAAGCAAGGGAAAGATTAAGGGAATTACACATACCCATTCGCCGCACGCAACCGCATGGGCGCAGGCTGGTAAATGCGTTCCTTTATTTGGTACAACCCACGCAGACCATTCTGCAAACCCGGTTCTTTGCACCGAACTGCTTAACAAAGAAGCCGTTGCCGCAGACTACGAGCTTGAAACCGGTAAACTTATCGTAGAAAGTTTCAAAAATCCGCCAAAGAAATTTTTGGGATTGTGCGGCAATCTGCAGGAACGCGACGGCTTTAAGCTTGTTCCGCACGAAAACCCGATGGTTCTGGTATGCGGTCACGGACCTTTTACATGGGGCGAAAGCGCTCATAAGTCCGTTTACAATGCTGCGGTTCTGGAAGAAGTTGCGCGCATGGCATTTGTAACATTGCAGGTAAACCCGAATGCGGCACAGCTGGTTGACTATATTGTAGACAAACATTATCAGCGCAAGCATGGTAAAAACGCCTATTACGGTCAAAACTAAAACAAAATAAACGCTGAAAAGGCAAACTGAAAAAGGCTGAATGGAAACATTCGGTCTTTTTTATTGAAAAAAAGCAAACGCAACCTTTTTCTTAAAAAAAATAAACGAATTTACAATATTAAGCTTTACAGAATAAAAAAGTAGTGTTAATCTTTGTTTAAGTTGGTTGAGAGAAACAATCAACTTAACCTTTAAATCCATATAAAGGTATTTATCTAAAAGTATTCTATTGGAGGAATGCATGAAAATTAAAAAGATCGTAGCAGTTGCTATGGCAACAGCAATGGCACTTTCAGTGTTTGCTAACGGTGGAGCTGAAAAATCAGGCTCAAAAGACGGAAAAGTTGTTCTTAAAATCATGGGTTATGGTGACAACGCAAACGCAGAAGGTATGACATTTAAACGTATTTGTGAAGAATTTATGGACGAAAACCCAGATATCGTTCTTGATACAGAACTTCTTTATGATGAAGCATACCACCAGAAAGTAGTTGCTCGTCTTGCAGCTGGCGATGTTCCGGATATTGCTTACATGGGTGCAGATGCTCGTTGGGGTGCATCTTGGCAGGAAGCTGGTGTTCAGGTTGACAACACCAAATTCTTCCCTTCTAACATCGATGTTTCATCAATTCCTGATTTCTTCGGAAACGGAAACCGCCCTTATTTGCCACTTGGTGCATCTAACTACTGTACAGTTGTAGCTGTTAACATGAAACTTTTGAATCAGATTAACGGCGGAAAACTTCCTGCTACATACAAAGAATTGGTTGACTTGGCTGCTAAATGTAAAGCTGCCGGTATTGAATGTATGTCTACACACGGTGCAGACGGTTGGGTTTGGGGTTCTTGTGTAATGTCAGGTATCCTTCCACGTACAACCGGCGACCTTAAATGGGTAGAAAAAGCTGTTCAGGGAAAAGTTAAATGGACAGATGCTGGTGCAGTTGCTGCTCTTGATGTTCTTGCTCAGTGGGTTAAAGACGGCGTTATGTCTAAAGATGCTGTTCTCGTTGACGACGGTACAGGTAAATCAAACTTTGCTAACGGCAAATACTTGATGTACATTGACGGTCAGTGGGCAATGGGTGAATCAAGCTTCGGTGCTTTGGCAAAAGACATTAAACTTATTCCAATTCCACAGGTTCCAGGCGAAAAAGCTAATGCTGGTGCAATCGCTGGTGCATGGCAGGTTGGTTACGGTATCACAAAAGCCGGTGCTTCAGATCCTAAAAAACTTGAAGCTGCTAAAAAATGGCTTGAATACTTCTTCAGCACAGAAGAAATCATTCAGAAACTCCGCGACGGTGCAATCTCTGCTCCTCTCCTGAAGAACTTCAAATTGCCAAACGACTTGGATCCATGTATCGCTCAGAAAGCAACACTTGGTAAATATCCTTCAGCTTACGTTATCGACTCTTACCTTACAGGTACACCAAACGATATCCTTAACGCAGGTATGCAGGACATCGTTGCCGGAAAACAGACAGCAAAACAGGTTGCTGAAGCTGTACAGAAAGCATTTGATGCTCGCTAATTTAACTTAACAATACGGCTGGAAGAAATGAAAGTTTCTTTCAGCTTCTGTTGAAGGCCTCTCCTGAAAAGGCGGTTTCTTAAAACAAGAGATTCTATTTTTGGGATGAGGCCTTAAATTTACTTATTGCTTGTTAAAAATAATTTTCCAAGCTGAAGATTTTGGGGAATTGTTTTTAACAAGCATTTGTAAAAGTTTTGTGCATCAGTTTGATGTAAATTATTTGATTTTGCTGTTCAAAGGAAGTACGCGTGAAAGCATCAGATAAAAGAGATTTATGGACTTTTATCGGGTTCATAGCTCCCGGGCTTTTGATATATCTGTTTATCATTGCCTATCCGATTTGTTATTCAGTGTTTTTAAGTTTAACGGACTATAACCCGAACATTGGTAACGCTCATTTTATGGGTTTGAAAAACTATGCCACTGTTTTAACCATGAACAAGGGTATTGTAGATCCAACTCAAAATATTCCTGAATTTGTTTATGCCTTCAAAAATAATATGATTGTTGTTTTGGTTTCTGTCTTTGGTCAGATTCCAATTGGTTTTATTCTTGCCTTCATTTTGTACCGCAAGCAGGTTAAAGCAACTACATTCTTCCAGGGAATGGTTTTCTTGCCAAACTTCCTTTCTACCATTGTTATTGGTATTATGTGGCGTTTGCTTTTTATGATTGACGGTCCGGTTGCGAGAATCATGCAGGCATGGACAGGTGATCCGACCAGACAGTTCAGCCTTATGCTTGAACCTGGAAAATGTATGATTCCAATCAGTATTGCATTGATCTGGATGTACACAGGTTTCTATATGATTATCTTCCTTGCCAACTTGCAGAAAATTAACGAAAGCATGTTTGAAGCTGCCAAAATTGACGGTGCAAGCGAATTCCAGATTTTCTATAAAATCACAATTCCGCTGCTTGCCGGTTCAATTTTAACAAGCTGTATTTTGGCAATCGCCGGTTCATTAAAAGGTTTCGCCTTGATTTTTGCTTTGGCACCAGAAGGCAAGCAGCGAATCAATACCGAAGTTTTGCCAATTTTTATGTACCGAACATCGTTTAACAATGCCGGTGACCCGATGCGCTATGCATACGGTGCTACAATTTCAAATATTGTTGTTCTTATCAGCGTTTGTTTAATTTGTTTCAGTAACTGGGTTGGTAAACAACTTGGAACAGATGAGGAGTATTAATATGGCAGGAAAAAATCTTCAAGATGCTCCGAAGTCTTCGTTCTTTGGGCTTTACCTTGCAAAACCGCTTTCTTATTTAATTTTTATTTTGTGGACAGTTATTACTGTTGCCCCGCTGTTGTGGATGCTTTATTCTTCTTTCAAAACAAACGAAGAATTGACATTCAGCATGTATTCGGCACCAAAAGAACTGTTTCAGGCAAAAAACACAACTTTTGATGTTGTTGCTCCTCAGACAAATATTGCCTATCCAAAAGGTTTCTTGAAAAATCTTGGAATTAAAAACGGTAAAAAGACTGAAGAAATCAACGAAAAAGTAATTATCCTTGAATCGCAGACTATCGGTGCGCACAAACGCATTAAAGTTCACTTTATTTTGCGCGACGATATTCCGGAAGATTTGATGACTTCTGACGGCCGTCAGGTAAAAACCATTCAGCCGGGCGAAGGTGTTACTTTGGATTGTGCTGATTTGCCGAAAAAAATTCAGACCAAAATTTCATGGGATACAATCTGGTGGAACTATACTTCTGCATGGAAGCGCGGTGCACTTGGCATGGGATTTTTGAACAGCGTTGTATATACAGTTGTTGCAACTTTCCTTGTTGTAATTCTGGGTCTTATGCTTGGTTATGGTACAACCAAATTCAAGTACAGAAAAACTGCTGCCGTGGTTGCCGGTTTGGTAGGTTTGGGCTATTTGCTTGACGTTAACCAGCTTATCGTTCCGCTGTTCCTTATGCTGACAAAAATAGGTTTGACCGATACCCACCTTGGTATTATTTTGGTTTACACCGCTTTCGGTTTGCCAATGGCTGTAATGCTGGCTTCTACCTTTATAAAAGGTTTGCCAAACAGCTTGATTGAATCGGCTTACATTGACGGCGCAACACCTTTCCGGTCGTTTATCAGCATTATCGTACCGATGACCGTGCCGGTAATTATTACAATCAGCATCATGACTGCGCTGGGTATCTGGAACGAATTCCTTTTGGTTTTGGTTATGGCTTCTAAAGAAACCACAAAATCATTGCCGGTTGGTATTTTCTCGTTCTCAAGCCGTACCGGTCAGCAGCTTGGCTGGCAGATTGCCGCACTTATTATTGCAACACTTCCTGTTCTGGTAATTTACTTCATTTTCCAGAAAAAACTTGCAGAAGGCGTTGCCGGTGGTGCAATTAAAGAATAATTGGAAAACTAAAAAAATATTTTAGTTTTTTCTGCGGGTTTTAAGCCTTGAATTAACAAGACTTAAGACCCGTTTTTTTTTCTGCTCCTAAAAATTGTAATTTTTTGGCGGCTGCGCGCACTGTTCGTCATGCTGAAGTTGTTAGCCTGCGGCGGCTACGCACAGCATCCGTCGCAGATTCCGGAACCAATTCGGAATGACAAATATATAAAACTCGAAGTTTGGGCTATTTAAAATGCAAAAAGCGGGTAGTGCATCTTGCAGTCTGCCCGCTTTTTTTTGTTTTCAGTTGAATGATTTTCATTCCAAATCTTTTTTTCAGAAACTTGCCGTGCTGAATTTGGTTCGTCAGCAGCTTTTTATAAGATTGAATATTTTTGCACGCTCTTACCGTACGTTCTGTTTGCGTAACCGGCGGCGGTTTTATTCTTCTTCCTGATACAGAAAACCAAAACTAACGGCAACCGGCACATTTAAAAACGAATGTGAAACTTTTTTACCCTGCACAACCAGGGTAGAAGAACTGCCGCCGTCCAGCATAATGGCGTTTTCTGCACCAAGATTTTGCAATATCTGGGCGGTTTCTTCAAAAGTTGCGCCGTAATGGTTGCCGGCTTTGGGGTTTGCAATTGTAAGCAGAATAAGTTTTCTGCCGTTATCAAAAGTACCAGCCGCGCTTCTGGCGTCTTTTACTTTGGTACTAAACTCTTCAATCTGATTATTTTTTATCAGCGTCCAGAATCCGCCAAAAGCATAGCTGGTATTGGGCGGAAAATTTTCAATTTTCTGGGAATCAATAATGTGAGCTTTAACGGTTCCGTCGCTCAAATCTTCAAAAGCAAGGGCGGCATATTTTTGCGCCATCGCCGCAAGCTGTTCACCGGCTTTTATAAAAACACCGGCTAAAGACCTCTTGCTGGATAATCTGCCGTTGGGATAATTGAACGGCGTAGCATTTATGGCAACCAAAACCTTATTGCGGCGGGCAAAACTTATTGTATTTTCTGCAATTAAATAGTCATAGCCGTCGCTTTCTTCAGCCTTGTTTTTGGTTTTGCTCAGCTGCCCGGAAGAAATCAGCGTTATTTTAGGATTTGACAAATCAACAATAACCGCCTGACATTCGCAGGCAGCAGTATCATCGTAAAAAGTGGTATATTTCATTCCATCGCACAAATCGTGCCATTGCGGTTTGCTGTCCGGGGAAAAATATTCCGGCGCAGATATTGCATAATTATCAGGAATGAGTGCGCAATTCACAAAGAGAAAAGAAAATGTTATACAAAAAAAAAGCTTCAAGGCTTTCCTTGAAGCTTTTACAGGCATGAAGTTCATGCTATTTATAAGATCCTTTAGAATCCTTAGATTTTCTTGCTTGTTCATCAGCAATGCTGAATAGTTTTATATTTGCGGCTCTGAATTACAAAAGATTTTTCTTAACATTCGCAATTTTATTTGCGGATAAAGATTTTTTTGTACGACCGCCAAAAATCGTAAAACTTTACTATATAAATCCATTTTTGTCAATTGAAGAAAACTTGTTTGAAAATTCTTGTTAACTTATAGTATAATAAAAGAAACACAACGGAAAAACGGCTTTTTTGCCGATATTATAAAAGTATACTTGTTTTAAAGGGAATGTTTTATGAATTCGTTTGAAGTAGCAGGCATTGTGCCTGACACAAAATTTACGCAGGATTTGTATCTTGATGAAAAGTTTATTTTAACAGCCCCTGGCTTGCCTTTTAACAGCCGCTTGCGGCAGTCTGTTGTTGAATGGGAATTTAAAACAGTAATGAGTGAAGGCGAAATTGCTACGGAAAAAAAGCCTGCACCAGCCGCCGCACCTATTTTAAGCGATGAAATTACCGATGCCAGCGACCTTTTTGACGATGAAAAACCTGAAGAAGTGCAGGTTGAAGAAGGCGATACCATTGTACAGACGGTAATGAAGCAAATTGAAGCAATGCCGAAAACGGCAAAATCTACTGATGAAAACCAGATGCAGCTTGCTACAATGATTTTTGACCAGTATCTGCGTTTTATTGAAAAGATTTTTACACGCTATGTTACCCACAAAGAACTGGATTATGATGCAATTGCCGCCGAAGCAAAGGGCTTGTGCATTTATTTGAATGACCACCGCCGTTATGTTTTGCGTCTGCGCGTTGGCAGTAGCGACGACGGTCGTTCATATTTGCTGAACCATGCGCTGCGTTCTACAATTTTTGCAATTGTAATTTCTCAGCAGCTTAGAATGCCTTTGGCAAAACAGATTGAACTTGCGGTTGCCTGTATTGTGCACGAAATTGGTATGTTAAAATTGCCGCCGCAGGTTTACATGACAGACCGTCCGCTTTCCGGCACAGACAGAAAATCCATTTTTACGCATCCGGTTTTTTCTTACGAGATTTTGCGCGCCTACGATTTTCCGCTTGCAACCCAGCTTGGCGTTCTGGAACATCACGAAAAGCTGGACGGAACCGGCTATCCGCGGCGTATGTCTGCGGAAAAAATTTCGCTGTATGCCAAAATTATGGCGGTTGCCTGTTCTTTTGAAGCCATTACTGCGCCGCGTTTCCACAAAGAACCGCGTTCTTCTTACGAAGCAATGGTAGAAATGATTAAAAATAACGGCCGTCAGTTTGATGAAAGCGTTGTAAAGGCTCTGCTTTTTGCCGTTTCGCTTTTCCCGATTGGTTCTTACGTATTCTTGCAGAACGGAAAAATTGCGCAGGTTGTTGATGTTAACCCAGTAAACCCAAAATTGCCGGTTCTGCATCTTGTCGGTGCAAAAGACGAACGCGGCGAGCCGGTGCCTGTTCAGCTGAATGAAACAAACAAAATTATCCGTACTTTAAGTTTGAAAGAAGTTGACGACATCTTAAAGTCGCTTAATGGCAAGGGCTGAAATTGAAAATTAAGAAAATTGCTGCCGGCTTAATTGCCGGCATTTTTGTTTTAGGTTTCGTAATATTTTTATTTGCCTGTATTGTAAATGTTTGCATGGTTTCAAGTACAAAAAGTCTTGTGGTGGACAGTTACGAAGCTTTGCCGCAAAGTCAGTGTGTGCTGGTTTTGGGCGCGCAGGTCTGGGCAAACGGTACGCTTTCCACCGTTTTAAAAGACCGCGTTTGCAGCGGCGCAGAAATTTATAATCATGGTTATGCGCCAAAGCTGCTTTTAAGCGGCGACCACGGGCGAAAACACTACGACGAAGTAAATGCAATGAAGCAGTTTGTGCAGAATAATTATCCTGCGATACCGGCTTGTGATATTTTTTTAGACCATGCCGGTTTTTCTACTTATCAGTCTGTTTACAGGGCAAAAGCCGTATTTGAAGTTGAAAATACGATAATCGTTACGCAAAAGTTTCACGCGGCGCGCTGTGCATATATTGCAAAAAAATTGGGCGTTAATGCAGTGGTGTATTGTGCAGACGAAAGCCTGGGCTTTAGAAAAGCGCTGCGCCTGCGCTGGTTTTGCAGGGAATTTGGTGCACGGTTTAAGGCTTTTTTCTCTGTAACTTTTCATGCCAAGCCCAAATATCTTGGCGAAAAAATCCCGATAACCGGAGACGGAAAACTTAGCTGGGACTGAGGCTTGTGCTACACGCGTACTATTCGATTATCTGGTTGTTTTTATCTGGTCTGTGTACGCGACCGTAGTTTTTGCATCGCAAAAACTACGCGAATTTTCTGGGATTCGATTTATCTCTAACTTGTATATTGTCTGTGCACAAGGCACTTGTTATTAAACTTTGCGCGCACTATTGTTTTCAATTATCGTTTTTGTGGAATTCTGCGTATTGGGCGTTGAAGTCGGCTAGGTTTTCTTTCAGCGTAATGTAAGGCTTCAGCTGATACGGACAGCGCTTTTCGCAGGCACCGCAGCCGGTACAGTTTTCAATTAATGCCATTTTTTCTTTCCACGCCGGGGTAAGCCACGCTTCTTTTGGTGCACGCCGTATCATAAGAGACATTCTGTTTGCGTTTTCTATTGGAATACCGGCGGGGCAGGGCAGGCAGTAACCGCAGCCGCGGCAAAAATTTCCCATAAGGGCATTTTTTTCTTCTTCAATTTGTGCCAGAGATTCGGCGGTTAATTTTGGCGGGTTCGCTTCAAGTGCCAGAATTTCTTCTAGTTCTTCTATTTTTTGAATGCCCCAGATTGGCACTACGTTTTCAAACTGGCGCAAAAAACTGAATGCCAGCGGAATATTTGTTAAAAGTCCGCCACATAGCGCTTTCATTGCAATAAAGCCAATACCAAGCGAACCGCACATGGTTGCAAGGTCGGTTTCCTTTTTGGTAGAAAGCATGCTGAACGGATACTGAATCGTATCGTACAGGCCGCTTAAAGCCGCGTCCAGGGCAATGTCGCAGGAATGGTTCGTTAAGCCGATGAACCGGATTTTTCCGTCTTTTTTAGCTTTAAGCAAAGTTTCGTAAATGCCGTCATCGCCGCCGGCTTTTGGTGCAAACGGCGGATTATGCAATTGGTAAATATCTATATAATCAGTATTTAGCTGTTCAAGGCTGGTTTCAAGGTCTTTTAAAATAGCTTCTTTTGTGCGCGACATGGTTTTAGAAGCGATAATCACATTGCTTCTAACGTCGTTCAGGGCAAAGCCCAGTTTTTTTTCACTGTCGCTGTAAAGCCGGGCACTGTCAAAAAAGTTTATGCCGCCGTCGTATGCGCGGCGAATAATTCTGGTTGCTTCTTCGTAATTTTGTACACGCTGAATTGGCAGTGCGCCAAAAGATGTGCGGCTTACTAAAAGCCCGGTTTTACCTAAAGAAACGTATTCCATGATGTGCCTCGGTTATAAAAAGTTGAAAAAAATTGCGACGAATCAGAAAACTCGTCGCAATTTTGGTTTTACGCTGTGCAGCGCAAATTAAACGCGTTTGTAGTTTTTAATTTCCTGATGCAATCTTGCAGAAAGTTCGCTGATTGGCAAACGTACCTGTTCCATTGAATCGCGGAAACGCAAAGTAACGGTTTTGTCTTCTTTAGAATCGTAGTCAACTGTGATACAGAAAGGTGTACCAACTTCGTCCTGACGGCGATAGCGTTTACCGATTGCGCCGCTCTGGTCGTAGTCTGTTACAAATTCTTCTTTAAGTTCGTTCTGAATTTCTTTTGCAAGTTCAGCAAGACCGTCTTTTTTCATCAAAGGCAAAACTGCAACGGTAACTGGTGCAATTTTCGGGTGGAAATGCAAAACTGTGCGGTAATCGTCCGGTTCGCCCGGTTTTGCAAGGTTCTGTTCTTCGTATGCATCGCAAAGGAACATTAACAGGTTGCGGGTAAGACCAGCCGAGGTTTCGATAATATATGGAATATATTTTTCGTTGCCGTTATCCTGGTCGATATACGACATGTCTTTTCCAGAATATTCGGTGTGTTTTGTAAGGTCGAAGTTTGTGCGGTTGTGAATACCTTCCAGTTCGCTGAAGCCCATCGGGAATTCGTATTCAATGTCGTAAGCGTCTTTTGCATAGTGTGCGAGTTTTTCGTGGTGATACCAGCGCATTTTTTCCATGCGTACGCCGTATTTTTTGTAGAAAGCCCAGCGCTGTTCACGCCAGTATTCAAAAAATTTGTCATCATCGCCTGGTTTTACAAAGAACTGCATTTCCATCTGTTCAAATTCGCAGGTGCGGAAAATAAAGTTTTTGGTAACAATTTCGTTACGGAAAGCTTTACCAACCTGTGCAATACCAAACGGAATTTTCATGCGGTTAGACTGAATGATGTTTTTGTAGTTTACGTAAATACCCTGTGCTGTTTCCGGGCGGAGATAAACAACGCTTGCTGTATCTTCTGCCGGACCGATGTGTGTTTTGAACATCAGGTTGAATGCACGTGGTTCTGTCAGTTCGCCGCCACAGGCAGGACATTTTCTTGCTGCCAAAGCTTCCTGATCCATATTGTCAGCGCGGTAGCGCATTTTGCACTGTTTACAGTCTACCAATGGGTCAGAAAAGTTCGCAACGTGACCAGAAGCTTCCCAAACACGTGGGTGCATCAAAATTGCTGCATCAAGACCAACAATGTTGTCGTGCAGCTGTGTCATTTCTTTCCACCAGGCATTCTGAATGTTCTTTTTTAATTCAATCCCAAGAGGACCGTAGTCCCATGCGCCGGCCTGTCCGCCGTAAATTTCTGATGACTGAAATACAAAACCTCTGCGTTTGCTGAGGCTTACAATTTTTTCCATGGTGATTTCGTGATTGTCCATGATTTTTCCTTGCATGCTTTCGGCCTTTCTGGTAGAAAGGCACCTTATTCGCCCGGCACATACGCACCGGGGGCAGGGCTGCTGTTGCGCAACCGCCGCCACGACCCGCAATGTACCTGACCTTACGGGGCATCTTTTTAAAAGTATAGCACAAACAGAAAGGGTGTACAATTAGGCGCTTTTCTGCAAAGGCAGAAGCGGCGGCGCGGGCAAACTGAAAGATAAAAATATTGTAAAATATTTGTGCAAAAGTGCAAAAAAGTTAATAATAATTCGTATATATAATAGAAGAAAACTATAAGATTTTGGCACGCTAAAGACAAAATCTAAAAAGGGGACTATTAGAAATGAAGAAAATCATCAGATTACCGGCACTGTGCGCGCTGTGTTTTGCAATTCTTGCAATAAGCGGCTGTAATTCCATCAAGCCGTACACTCCGCCGCCGCCAGAAACCATCCGTCCAAAAATTGTTGGCGAATGGTTTTTGATTGAAATGCAGGATTTTGAAGGCAGCTACTATATAAGCGACGGCATAAGCCTTATTTTGCCCGAAAGCCCGGAAAACGGTCTGCACGGTTTTGCCGGCGTAAATCTTTACAACGGCAGCGCCGAGTTTACAGACAAAGGCTTTATTCTAGGACCAATCGGCGTTACGAAAATGCTTGGCGACGATGAAGAAATGGAATCGGAAGAAAACTTTTTGCGCCTGTTGAATTTGTGTACCAGCGTAAGGGTAGAAAGAATTACCAGCGAAGAAGGAAATACTTATCCGCGCCTTATTTTGTTCAACGAAACCGATGGCGTAAAACTGACTTTTACAAAATAGCCTGACGCAGGTTTCTGAACTGAATCATTAAAAACAGATTTGGACAGAATGAATCAAGTTGTTCTTAATAAGTGGTTGCAGTCGGGTTTAATACCCTGACGCACGAATAAAAAAGCCGCACCGGACGGAAAATATTATTCCAGCCGGTGCGGCTTTCATTTTTCAGCTAATTACAAAAGCTTAAAAGCTTATAATTATGCCTTTTTGCGTTTAGAAAGAACGTCCAAAGTAACTGCGCCCAAAAGAACAGCACCTTTAACAACTTTCTGAATATCTGTTGACCAGCCGATTAATGACATACCGTTGTTAAGGATACCCATAACCAAAGCACCTACAACAGCACCAATAATTGTACCAACACCACCGGCAGCAGCTGCACCACCAATGTAACAAGAAGCGATGGCATCAAGCTCAAAACCGTCACCTGCTTTTGGTGTTGCAGAACCGTTGCGTGCTGACAATACGATACCTGCTACGGCAGAAAGGAAACCCATATTGAGGTAAACCCAGAAGAACACGTTGCGTGTGTTGATACCGCTAAGACGTGCAGCTTTTTCGTTACCGCCAAGCGCATAAATCTGGCGGCCTGGAACAGTTTTGCTTGTAATAAAGTGGTAAATTGCAATCAGGGCAACCATCAAAACCAATACGTTAGGAATACCGTTGCGCTGTGCAAGCTTGATAAGGAAGAACCACATGATTCCCAAAATGATTACTTCTTTAAGAACAATCTGCCAGAACGGGTTTACGGCAAAATTATAGCGCTGCTTTGTTTTGTAGCTTTTTACTTCTGCAAGAATGATTAAAACAGTTGCAATAATTGCTACAACAACAGTAACCATATCAATTGTGCCTTTGCCAAAAGGAACTTTGATAGTTGGCAGAAAGCCTACGCCGATAGCGTTGAAAGCAGCCGGAGTAGGACCTTTTGTCTGTGCCTTAAGCAAAGTATAAGTTAAACCGCGGCCCATAAGCATTGTTGCCAAAGTAACAACGAATGGCGGAATAAAAAGCTTTGAAATAAAGAAACCTACAAAAGCACCAATTAAAGTACCAACAACAATTGCGCCCAAAAATGCTACAGGAACAGGCATTCCCATATCGCAGACAAGAATTGCACTGGTTGCACCGCACAAGGCAACATAAGAACCAACACCAAGGTCAACGTTACCGGTTAAAACACACAAAAGCATACCAACAGCAAGAATAACTACGTAGCCGTTCTGCATTACAAGGTTGTTAATGTTTGTTGGCGAAGCGTTTTTTCCGCCGGTTGCAACAAAGAAAATTAAGAAAATAGCAATAAGTGCTATAACCATGCCATATTGTTTCATGTCAATGTTTGCTGTCTTTCTATCAGCCATTGTTATGCTCCTTTTTTGTTGTTGTGCTGCATGATGCACTTCATAATGTTAATCTGGTTAATGTCAGCTTTTTGCAGTTCGCCGGCAATTTCACCATCGTTAATTACATAAACACGGTCGCAGGTACCAATAATTTCAGGCATTTCCGAAGAAATAACGATAACGCCCTTACCCGATTTTGCAAGTTCGTTGATAACGCAGTAAATTTCGTATTTTGCGTTAACGTCAATACCGCGTGTCGGTTCGTCCAGAATCAAAACTTCAGGCTGGGTAAGCATCCATTTTGCAAGAACAACTTTCTGCTGGTTACCGCCGGAAAGATTGCCGACGCACTGGTTGATGGAACTTGCCTTAACGTTAATGCGCGAACGGTATTCTTCAGACTGAACGATTTCTTCGTTTTCGTTGATTACGCCGTTTTTAGAAAAATAGTTGCGCATTGCAGCCATGGTCATGTTGTGCTTGATATCGTCAATCAAAACAAGACCATAGTTTTTGCGGTCTTCGGAAGTATATGCAAGACCGGCGTCTACTGCGTCTTTAACATTCTTAATGGTAACTTCCTTGCCGTGGATTTTTACCGACCCGCTGATTTTCTGTCCCCATTCGCGTCCAAACAGGCTCATCGCAAATTCTGTACGGCCGGCACCCATCAAACCTGCAAGACCGACAACTTCGCCGGCTTTTACGTTGATGGAAAGGTTTTTAATAAAGTGACGGTTAGGGTCTTCCGGGTGATAAACATTCCAGTCTTTTACTTCAAGAACAGTTTCGCCGATTGCGCAGTTTTCGCGCGGCGGATAGCGGTTTGTCAATTCGCGTCCTACCATGCCTTTGATAATGCGTTCTTCGGAAATATCGTCCTGACCTTTTATCAGAGTTTCAATTGTTTTACCGTCGCGGATAACAGTGATTGCATCTGCAATTTTGTTAATTTCGTTCAGTTTATGAGAAATAATAATACAGGTAATGCCCTGATTTCTAAGTTCATCAATAATCTGCAAAAGATGTTCACTTTCTTCATCGTTAAGAGAAGCAGTAGGTTCATCCAGAATCAGAAGTTCTACTTTTTTAGAAAGTGCTTTTGCAATTTCAATAAGCTGCTGTTTGCCGACACCCAGAGAATTGATTGGAGCGTTTACGTCTTCGTTTTCAAGACCAACGCGCTTAAGCATTTCCTGGGCTCTTGAGCGGGTTTTGTTCCAGTCAATAACTTTTGGCATTTTAAGCTGCTCGTTGCCCATAAAAATATTTTCTGCAATAGAAAGATAAGGGCTCAAAGCAAGTTCCTGATGAATAATAACAATACCTTTAGTTTCGCTGGATTTAATATCGCTAAACTTACAGACTTCGCCATTGTAAATAATGTCGCCGCTGTATGTGCCGTAAGGGTAGTTACCCGAAAGCACGTTCATCAATGTGGATTTTCCTGCACCGTTTTCACCGCAAAGGGCATGAACTTCGCCGCGTTTTACCTTGAACGTAACATCGTCCAAGGCTTTTACGCCGGGGAATATTTTGGTGATATGGTTCATTTCCAAAATGACATCAGACATTCAGTTCTTTCCTCTTTAATTTGAAGCTTTCGCTATTTTAACTTGCAAAAATTAAAACAATGAAAGCTTCAAGTTTTTTTCTGCTTTTTGTTAAAAAAAATGCCCGAAAATCAAAGCATTCCGGGCATTCGGGTTAAACTTGCCTGAAAAGTTTTCAGGCAGTTTTGGTTAAATTACAGACCGAGCTGGTCTTTTGTATAGTAACCACCATCGATGATGATTTTCTGGTAGTTATCCTTATCAACTGCAACTGGTGTACAAAGGTAAGAAGGAACAACCAATTTACCGTTGTTGTACTGTTTTGTATCGTTGATTTCTGGTACAGAACCTTTAAGAACTGCTTCAACCATTGTTACACATTTAGAAGCAAGAAGACGTGTGTCTTTGTAGATAGACATTGTCTGGTAGCCAGAAATGATGTTTTTGGTTGCCATAAGTTCTGCATCCTGACCAGTGATGAGCGGCCAGTCTTTTCCTACTTTGTAACCAGCACCTTCACATGCTGAGCGAACACCGTATGCGAAACCGT
>JAKSTR010000042.1 GCA_024402495.1 Treponemataceae bacterium | reverse complement strand
GATTGTGGGTAAAATGTTAAAACTTTCTTTTATGTAAATTATTGCTGTTATGCTTTTGTTATATAGAAGATTTTTGTAAGTTTTTGGAGAAAATTGAAATGGAAAGAAGTTTTGTAATGTTGAAACCTGGCGTTATTAACCGCCGCATTTGTGGTGAAGTTATCAGCCGCCTTGAACGCCGTGGCTTAAAATTGGTTGGCCTTAAAATGATGAATATTTCGCCTGAACTGGCAAGCCAGCATTATGCCGAACACAAAGGCAAGGGTTTTTATGACGAACTTATTGAATATATGACTTCCGGCCCGGTTATTGCAATGGTTTGGGAAGGTTACGAAGCAATTATGCATATCCGCAAAACTGTTGGTGCTACAAATATTAAAGATTCTTTGCCGGGCACAATCCGCGGCGATTTCTGTTCATGCACAAGCCACAACGTAATTCATGCCAGCGATTCGCCTGCAAGTGCCGAACGCGAAATTGGTTTGTTCTTTAAGCCTGAAGAAATTATTGAATGGACCGACGAAATGGAGAAATGGTTCTGATTTTTAGGCTTTTTTGGGCGCTTTTTTATAAAGGCGCTTAAAAACAGATAATTTTGACTGAAAGTTTCTGTTCAATTGAAAATGTGAAAAGCCTTGGCAAAGAATGTAATTTGCCGCAGACTTGGTTTTGGCAGTATCTTATATTGAAACTTTTGATTTTGCTTTGTGTCAAACTTATTTGGGGTGCCGTTTATTTTGGTGCCCGTTATTTTTTTTCGTTTTTGGGGGAAACTGTATGGAAAATAAACAACCAAAAAAAGTTGGCGTTATTGGTGCCGGTGCGTGGGGAACAGCTTTGGCACATGCTTTGGCGCGCGAAGGCCACGATGTTGAAATTTGGGCACTGGAAAACGATGTTGTTGAATCGATTAACAGCCGCCATACAAACGACCGTTATTTGCACGGTTTTAAGCTTTCTGCTAATTTAAAAGCCAACGGTGACATTAACGCCGTTGCTTCTGATAAAGAATTTTTGATTTTTGCAAGCCCGTCACTTTATCTTGCTTCTACATTGCGAAAGCTTTCAAATATTCCTTCTATTGCCGACGGTTCTGCCTGCATCGGCGTTCTTACAAAAGGTTTTGTACCTTCTGCCGAAGGCCCGCGCCTGATTCTTGAAGAAATGGAAAGTGCTTTGCCGGCTTGTTACGCCAAAAATCTGGTTTACATTGCAGGTCCAAGCCATGCAGAAGAAGTTGCGCTGGGCAAAATTACCGGCTTAATTGCTGCAAGCGAAAATCCAAAAAATTCCATCCGTTTCAGGGAACTGCTTAAAGGCAAAACTTTGCTTGTATATTCAAGTCTGGACGTAATCGGCGTGCAGATTTGTGCCGCAGCAAAAAACGTTATCGCCGTTGTTTTCGGCTGTCTTGATGCGGTTGCAGAACATTCTGAAATGTTTGGCGACAATACCGAATCTTTGCTTCTTGCCGCCGGTTTGAACGAAATTCAGACTTTGGGCATTGCAATGGGTGCAACCCACGCCGAAACTTTCTCTTCAATTTCCGGCGTAGGCGATCTGGACGTAACCTGCCGCAGTAAATACGGCCGCAACCGCCGTTTCGGTCAGGAAATCATTACGAAAAAAATCCTGAAAGATTTCAAGTCAATTGACGATTTGATTGAACATATTGGAGATATTGGATATTTGCCGGAAGGCGCAGTTGCCTGTAAATATGTTCACGAAATTTGTCAGAAACACAATATCAAACTTCCTATTTGTAATGCGCTTTATCGGGTTTTAAACCGCGAAGTTGAACCTTTAGATGTTTTGCAGGAAATATTAAACGGAGATAAATAATGCTTGAGAAAATTACCAACACCGTTACCGACGTTGTTCGTTCAATTTCTGGTAAATCTACAATTACCGAAAAAAACATTGAAGAATACGTTGATAAAATTAAAATGGCGCTGCTTGAAGCCGACGTTAACCTTAGGGTTGTACGCCGTTTTGTAAACAGCACCATTGAAGAAGCCAAAGGCGAAAAGGTTTTACGTTCCGTAAATCCGGGTCAGCAATTTGTAAAAATTGTTCACGACAAACTGGTTGCTCTTTTAGGCGACGAAAAACAGGATTTGAAGCTTAAAGGACAGGATACCCAGTCTGTTATTTTGTTTTTAGGTTTGCAGGGTGCTGGTAAAACAACTTCTGCCGTTAAACTTGCCGCCAAGCTTAAAAAAGAAGGCCGCAATCCTTTGCTTGCCGCCTGTGACCTGGTTCGTCCTGCCGCTGTTGAACAATTGTGCGTTCTGGGCGAAAAAACCGGCATTGAAGTTTACAAGGAAGATACAAAAGACGCATTAAAAGTTGCCAAAAACGCCCTTGATTATGCCAGAAAGAAGGCTTATGACACTTTGATTGTGGATACCGCCGGTCGTTTGCAGATTGACGAAGACATGATGGCAGAAATTGCCGCAATCAAAAAGGCTTTGAATCCGGACGAAACTTTGCTTGTTGCCGATTCTATGACCGGTCAGAGCGCCGTTGATGTAGCAAAAACTTTTGACGAAAAGCTTGGCTTAACCGGCGTTATCCTTACAAAGTTTGACTCTGATGCCCGCGGTGGTGCGGCGCTTTCGTTAAAGTCTGTTACCGGCAAGGCAATTTTGTTTACCGGTACAGGCGAAAAAATTGAAGATTTTGAGCCTTTTTACCCGGATCGTATTGCCAGTCGTATTTTGGGCATGGGCGATATTGTTTCTTTGGTAGAAAAAGCTCAGGAAACCATTGATGTTGAAGAAGCCGCCAAGCTTGAAAAGAAAATGGCTTCCGAAACTTTTACCCTTCAGGATATGCTTGACCAGTTGCAGCGTGTAAAAAAGATGGGCTCAATGCAGCAGATTATTGACATGATGCCGGGTCTTGCCGGTCAGATTGATGAAAGCATGATTGATAAATCGGCTTTAAAGGCTCAGGAAGCAATTATCCAGTCGATGACCAAAAAAGAACGTGAAAACCACCTGATTATTGGTCCAAGCCGCCGCAAGCGTATTGCAAAAGGTTCAGGTACTTCGGTTGCAGAAGTTAACCGCCTTATAAAGCAGTTTGAAAAAACCCGCCTTGCCATGAAAAAAATGACAAAAAATAAGGGTATGCAGCAAAAACTGATGAAACAGTTTGGCGGACAGATGCCAAATGGTTTTCCGGGCAATTTCCCGACTAATTTCCCCGGTTTTTAATTTATAGTTGAATTTTTAACTGTATCAAAAAGATCTGGTGCACTTCATTTCAATTGTGCATCAGGTCTTTTTTTACTGTTATTGCGGTTGCTGTAACGGTTTTTCATTATTCTTGCGGCAAGTTTCGGCTGCATAATCTTTCAATACGTAAAATATTCCGCGGCAAAGCATGACATTGCTTTCTTTATAAAAAGCCTTTATATTGTTTTTATGATTTATCCTTATATGACTTTGCCTGATAATACAGAAATAACTCATACAGAATTAAAAAGTGATGGAACTGTTACTGTTTATATCGAAACTCCGGATGAAAAAGACGGTTTTCATCATGCCCAATGTGTGTTGCCAAAATATGAATGGAGCGATGTTTTTGGCTATTCTGAAGAGCAAATGGCAGAATTTAAGGATATTGTAGAATCTGGAGCCCATTTGATAATCCGCTTTGCAGAATGTGGTGGTTTTACCAATGCCTCAAATTTTTAAAGTTGGTTCATACTGTGTATATTTTTGGTCTAAAGAAGGACTTCCTTTAGAACCTGTTCATGTCCATATTTCAATTGGTGCGCCACAGGAAAAATGCTACAAAAGTATGGTTAACCAAAAAAGGCAAAACTTTACTTGCCAATAATAAGTCGCAGATAAAAGACAATGAATTAAATGCCGTCATGCGTATTATTGAAACACGCTATTTTTCTATTGTTGAAAAATGGCGTGAACGTTTTGGCGAAGTTTCTTTTTACTGTTAAATATTCTTGTTTCAATTGAAAAATGTGTAATTACATATATTGGGTTAAAATTTATTCTGTTGCTTCTTTGTAGGCGCGGGTAATTTTTAAAAATGAATCCAGCTGTTTTTGCTGAAAACTTTCTATTAAATAATAAATTTCGCGTTTTTGAATGGCTTGCAGCTCTGTTGCGGCTTTTGTGGTTTTGCTTTCTTCGCCTGTAATTAAATATTCTGTTGTAACATTAAGCACTTTTGCCATTTTTACTGCAACGTCGGCAGCCGGAATGGAATTGCGGTAAAGGTACATATTCAGCGTGCTTACGCTTATTCCAACTTTTGCTGCAAATTCTTTTATGCCAAAACCTTTATAACTAAGTTCATCAGACAATCTTTGCTTAAAACCTTTTGCTACATCTTCCATACATAAAAAATAATGAAAATATGTAATTGAAAGCTGAACTGGTGTGTAAAAACATATTTGATTGTATGCTTTTACATATATTCCAATCATTTTTTCTGCCTTTTTTGTTATTAAATTTTTGAGGTTTTTATGGCAGAAGTTAAAAAGCGTTTTGATGAACTTGACGGATTGAAAATATTTTTTGCGCTGGGTGTCGTTTTGTATCATTACTGGTTTTGGGAAGGAGGACATAAAGTCGCAAATTGTCCAAAGCTTTCTGCTCTTATTTATGTTTACGGCTGGCTTGGCGTAGAATTCTTTTTTATTCTCAGCGGCTTTTTAATGGAACATACTTACAGAAAAATTATAGACAGTTTAAGTTTTCCTCAATTTATGGGCAGAAGGCTGAAAAGTTTGTACGCACCTTATTTATGTGCAGAATGCGTTGGCATTATGGTTGTTTTTGCTGATTATGTTTTGTGTAAAGGACAATTTCTGTTTTTTAAAGGTTATCAAATTACAGTTGCTGATATAGTCAGGTCTTTTTCAGTGTCAATGCAAGGTTGGAATAAAGGAAGGAATCCTTTTATGGTTGCAACTTGGTTTATAAATGTTTTAATACTTTGTTATGCATTTTATTTTGCAGTTTTGCGTTTTGCAAAATGGTGCAAAATAAAACCAATGTATTTTTATGTTGCCATAATGCTGCTTACATGGAGCTTCCATTACATGGGGTTTAAATTTCCTTTTCTTTTATACAATTCAACCCGTGGATACTGGGCGTTTTTTGCCGGCTGCATTTTGTATAACATACAAAAAAGTGGTGTATTTAACAAAAAAATTTATATCCTTGTACTGGATTTTATTGTTCTGTTCTTTTTGTTAGTTGGTCACAAATTTGGTATACCGGAAATTTTCGGAGACGTAAGGCTGGTGTTCATATTTTTCATTTTTCCTGTTCTGATTTTAACGGTAGAGAATTTACCAGTGGTAAAGAAAATTTTTAGTTGTAAAGTTTTAACATTTGCCAGTAAATATTCTATGGATATTTATCTAACTCATTGTGCCGTTCTATGGCTTACTTTAATTTTTAACGAATATTTTGGCTGGAATTTAAATTTTGCAAGCTACAAAGTTTTGGGCTGCATACTTTTAATAATATTTGCTTTTGCGTTTGTATGGCATCATGTTATGGCAATTGTTACACCGGCTTTTAACCGCTGGTTTGTAAACTTTATTGCGCCTGCAAAATCAGAAAAATAATTTATAGAAGAAAATAAAAAAAGCCGGCGATTGTGCATTCTGCATTTATCGCCGGCTTTTTTTGTGTTTGTTCAATGTTTATAATTTTGTTATAATTTTCTTCAAATTTTGTATAAAGAATTTATTCAATTCTAAACAAATATGAATTATAGTTTTTTTGAGGTTTTTATGGCAGAAGTAAAAAAACGGTTTGATGAACTTGACGGATTGAAAATATTTTTTGCATTGGGTGTGGTTTTACATCATTATTTTACTTGGGAAGGTGGATGGAAAGCTGAAAATTGTCCTAAACTTTCTACATTTATTTATGTTTATGGCTGGCTTGGCGTGGAATTCTTTTTTATTTTGAGTGGCTTTTTAATGGAACATACTTACAGAAAAATTATTGACGCTTTAAGTTTCCCTCAATTTATGGGCAGAAGATTAAAAAGTTTGTATGCTCCATATTTGTGTGCTGAATGTGTAGGTATTTTAATTATTTTTATTGATTTGTTTTTATGTCAAGGACAGTTTTTATTCCATAATGGATGGCGGATTAATATAGAAAACATAGTTAGATCTTTTTCAATGACAGCACTTGGATGGAATGTTGGTACACCAGTATTCATGGGTGGTGCAACTTGGTATATAAATGTTCTGGTACTTTGTTATGCACTTTATTTTGCCGTTTTGCGTGTTTCAAAATGGTTCAGAATAAAGCCTATGTATCTTTATATTGCGGTAATGTTTATTTCACAAAGTCTTTATCAAATGGGTATTAATCTTCCTTTGTTAATAGATATATCTGCATGCGGATATTGGTGCTTTTTCGTTGGTTGTATTCTGTATAATATTCAGCAAAGCAGAATCTTTAACAAAAAGTTTTATATTTTGGCATTGAATGTATTTGTTGTATCTTTTTTGATTATTGGGCACAAAGTTGGTATACCGGAAATTTTAGGTAATATAAGATTAGTTTTCATTTTTGTAGTTTTCCCTGTTTTAATTTTAACGGTAGAAAACTTGCCGATTGCAAAAAAAATATTCAGCTGCAAGGTTTTAACATCTGCTGGTAAATATTCTATGGATATTTATTTGTCTCATAATATTGTTCTTTTGCTGGCAGTGATTTTTAACCAGTATTTTGGCTGGAACTTGAATTTTGCCAGTTACAAAGTTTTGGGCTGCATACTTTTAATAATATTTGCTTTTGCGTTTGTATGGCATCATGCTATGGCAATTGTTACACCGGCTTTTAACCGCTGGTTTGTAAACTTTATTACGCCTGCAAAAGCTGAAAAAACAGAATAAAAAAAAGCGCGCCCAACAGCAATAAATTGAGCGCGCAAAAAGCAATAAAAATATAAAAAACGGAAAGATGTTTTCGCCGGTGGATTTAATTCAGTAAACGCATCAAATGCACCGGCGCGGATATTTTATTTTAAGATTTCTTTTGTAAAGGTAAGCAGTGCATCACCGGCTTTGTTGCAAACCAAAAGCTTGTCGCCCTTAATCTGGTATTTTGCGCTTTCGCCAACGGCACTTAAAAAAGCAAGTTCAACTGCTGTACTTGTTTCGTCGCCTGCCATCAAAGTCATTGGACCAGGTTCAAAAGTAAGCGTGCCTTTTTTTGCATCGTAAGCATAGCCCATCTGCAAGCTGTTTACGCCTGTATTTGCCGAAGCATTTTTTTCGTCTACAAATTCAATGTAAGAACTGCTTAAAACTTCGTCGTCTTTAATAAGGCTCAAGTTCCATTTTGTTCCGGCAAGGGCAATTTTTCTAAACTTAACAGAAGAATTTGTTTCTTCGCTGGTAAATGTTACAACGGCAAAACCGTCTTCAGAACCAACTTTTGCTTCTGTCATATTTGCAAAAACTTCAAAAATAATGTTTTCTGCTTCCATTGCCGGGCGAGGCCCCATTTTTTTTGTAAGACCAAAGTTTTTGTCTGTAATGCTGCCGTCTGCTTCTGCAACGCAGCTGCCGTTGAAGTCGTTTACGCCCAGAAATCCTGTAAAATCAAGCTTGCTGTTTTTCTGGTTTTCAATATGAATTGTTGCATTCGTAATGCTTTGGGCAATTCCGCCTTTTTCTGCATAAATAATCTGCCAGTCGCCTGTAAATTTGTCCAAATCAGCTTTTGCTGAACGAATATTCGATTTTCCGCTGCTTGCGCATCCGCTAAATAAAAGTGCCATTGCAATTCCTAAAACAAAAAGAGATTTCTTCAATTTACGTCCTCCAAAAGTGGAAAATAAAAACTGTAAAACGGGCTGTTTTTGCACCCTTTACGCATTTATAAATAACCATTTTACATTTAAGTTACAAACTAAATGCGCAATTTACTATTCTTTTGTAAATCTTATGCAAAAAAGCAAATATTTTTATTTTACTTGCTAAATTTTTGTGATATAATCTGAATATAAATTATAAAAAGTAGGCGACATTTAATGAACGATACCACAATGGAGCAGTTTCTGCTTGAAAACGAAGAAAAGACAAATTCTGTAATGCAGAGAATTTTCTGGTTTTGCACTTTAGCATTTCCCATGTTTTTTATCGGAAAATTTTTACAAATTTTTCCGCATATGTCTTATTTCAATCTGTCTGTGTATACGTGCATAATGCTGCTGATGGCAACTGCCTTTACCATTGCAACAAAAAAATCAAACGAAAAACCCTTTGTAAAATACATGGGCATGATTTTCGGCGAAATAATTGTAATCATTCTTACTATTAACCGCGGTTTTTCGCCTTTTATAGCCTACGTAATTATACCGCTGGCAAGCTGCCTGTATTTTAATGTGCGGTTTTCGTACATTATTTCGGCTGTGTGCTACGCGGCAATGATGGTAAGCCTTGTTTTGCGCGGTCTGGACTTCGATTTTTCTTGCTACACTTCTGACATAGTTTTCAGTTCCGGAGAATGGATAAGGGCTTACTGTCTGGGCTGTTCAATTGAATTCTTGTGTTCTTTTTTCATTATCAGGCGCCTTACAAAAATCGCCCAGAATTTTATGTTTTCTGTTTACGAACGCAACCGCAAGCTGATGAGCATACAAAGCGGCTTAATCAGCGCTTTTGCAAATCTTGTAGAATCTAAAGACCACACCACGGGCAAGCACGTAAAGCGTGTAAGTTCTTATGTTTCAATAATTGCCCGCAGGCTGCGCCAGAACGGTTTTTATGCTGAAGAATTGAGCGACCACGTAATTATTTTGCTGGAAACGGCTGCGCCTTTGCATGACGTGGGCAAAATTGCCATACCGGATGCGATTTTGTCTAAAACCGGCAAATTAACCTGGCAGGAATACAGCATCATTCAGAATCACCCGTTTGAAGGCGCGCGCATCATTAAAGAAAATACACAAAGTCTTGAAGATACCGAATTTGTGCAGATTGCCCACGATATGGCGCTTTTTCATCACGAACACTGGGACGGTACGGGCTATCCTTTCCGTCTGGTAGAAGATGAAATACCGCTTGCGGCGCGAATTATGACCGCCGCCGATATTTTGGATGCGCTTTTAAGCAGCCGTTCCTACAAACGCGCCTATCCGCTGGAAGAATCGCTGGATGTTGTGCGCGATTTGTCTGGTACGTGTCTTGAACCTTGCATTGTAGACGCGATTCTGGACAGTTCCGAAGAGATAAAAGACGTTTTGCAGCGTTTTCCGGAAGATAAAGAAATTCCTTTTGTCCAGTATTAGCGATTGCATATTTTGCGCGTCTGGTATGCACGCCGGTTTTTTACGCGCAGTTTTGTGCCGCGCCGTTATTTTTTGCAGTTAAACTATATGCGTCCTTGTTAAGGGCGCATTTTTATTTTCCGATAATCAAAAAGAATACGCGAGATGCGTGCTTTGGGGCGGGAAAATGAAAAAAAGACTGTTGATTTGTGCATTATTCTGTTTTGTTTTGGGCTGTGCTTTTGCAGAAAAAGATTTTGATTACAGCAATTTTGGCAACGCGATAGAAAATAACGACATTAAGCTGGTAAACGATTTTTTGCAGGCAGAAATTGACCTGAACCGGGAATGCGGCTGGGGCTTTAAGCCTATTACACGCGCCGCCCGCTATCATTCAATTGAAGCCGCGGTGCTTTTAATAAATGCCGGTGCCGATGTAAACGTAATCGATAATTTTGAATGCCTGACGCCGCTTTGTTACGCCGTAAAATACAACGATTTGGTAATGGCAGATTTGCTGCTTAAAAACGGCGCAAAAGTTTCAATGCAAAGCGAAAGCGGTGATACACCGCTGCATTTTGCGGTAATGAACGCAAATATTTCAATGGTAAAGCTTTTGCTTCAATATAAAGGCGACTACAATATTCAAAACTCGCTGGGTCGTTCGCCTTTGGAACTTGCCCAGCGCAGCGCAAATACCGCAATCTTAACTCTTTTTAAAAGCCCGGGTTCTGTTAAAAATGCCGAAGTTAAAGCCGCAATTGGTCGCGCCAAAGAATTGCGCAGCCGCAGCACTTCCGGTCAGCTTTATTCAATTATCAAGCACGATTTGGAAAATGCAAACAAGCTTCTGCCGTTCGGTCAAAACGTAAATCAGGCAGACGAAGCCGGTTTTACGGTTTTAATGGTTGCCGCCTGCAATAACGATTTGCCGGTTGCACAGCTTTTGCTGAATTGCGGCGCAAATGTAAACGCCAAAAATACAGAAGGTGAAAGCGCGCTGCTTTTTGCGGCAAATAAAAATTCTGCGGCAATGTGCCGGCAGCTGATAAGCGCCAAAGCCGATGTAAACATTGCAACAAACAAAAGTTTAACGCCGCTGATGTGCGCCGCAAGCCGCGGTTATATTGAAGTGGTAAAAACTTTGCTGGAAAACGGCTGCGCGGTAAATGCGGAAGATTATCAGGGAAAGACGGCGCTTTTTTACGCTGTAAATACCGGCAGTTTAAGCGTTGTGCGCATTTTGCTGCAAAATGGCGCAAATCCAAACGCTAAAGATGTTTTTGGCAATACGCCGCTGTCATGGGCAAAAAAACTGAACGACCAGCAGATGCTTAATTTGATGCAAAATTATGCGGCTGGTACAATTGCGCTATAATTTATTCGCGCCGGCGGGTTTAATACGCGGATGCAAGCAATAATTACATCTTATAAACACGTGTTGTTTAACAGAAAAAATCGCAGGTATTTGTTATATTTTCAATTTCTTCAATAAAACAAAAAGGCGTTAAAATATAAGTCTTGCTTTCGCCATCTTTTTGCAAAATCAATTTAAAATCAGTTTTTTGTTGTTCAAGTTTCCAGCATACTTCGCAATTATTACCAATTTTCTTTATAAGTATTGCTTTTATAAATTCGCCGGCAACTTTTAGCTGTTTTTTGGTGTGCAGTGTTTTGGTAAGTAAATTTTCTAATTCTGCAGCATACTCTTTAACGTTTTCAATAAACTCTTCAATTTCTGGGAAAGGATTGTACGGAAATTTTGCATCAACAATTTTCACATAATCGCCTTCGTCAAATTGCATTAAAGTACATTTTACTTGGTTTTGTATAAAAATTCGTAATTTTACTGTGTCTGTTATAAAAATTTCAAAAGTTGCATAAGTTGGATAAAAATTAACATCAGGTTTTAATTCTGGATGCCGGTTTTTAAATCCATCAATTATACCTGCACAATTATCAAAAGTAATACGTTGTGCATCGGTGCTCATCATATTTTTATGCAGCAAGCGCGAAAAATGTTCTTTCCAAAAATCAGCTTCGGTATCATCGTACATTGTTTTTTCCTTAAATTAAAACGGCAGGTAAGTTGCCTGGTTTTTGCAAACTTTTGTAATCCACTGACGTGATTTTTCAAAATTTATGCGGCTGTCCAAAATCCACAATAAATTATTTAATCCGGCAGGAATCTTTGGAGCAGCACCTTCGCCATCGGTAAAAATAATCATTCCACTGTAGTTGTTTCGCTGTTCAAAATAAAAATCAACCGCCACTTGAAAATTAGTGCCGCCACGCCCTTTAATTTGCGATAAATCAACTTTTTTTCTAAAACTAACAGGCTTGGTAAGTTTTAAATTCACATCAAAAAAGATTAAATCTATTTTTTCAATTATGCCAAGATAAAAAAAGTTTTTAACCGCATGAATAAAATGGTCAAAACTTTCATCTGTAATTGAACCCGAAACATCAACTGCAATTAAAATGTTTGCTTTTCGCTCGTAACGCGATCCCATTGCCTTAAAACCATACCGGCGGCTTGGTCTCATACGTGTTAATTTGCGGTCTGGGCTTACAACATTTTGGCGAAATTTTGAAAGCGCACGTCTGTAATCAAAAGAAAAATCAGAAGAGGTTTTTAGCGCACGCTCAAGGTTTTCGCCAGCTTCGCCAAAGCCGTTTTCAACATCTGCTTTTTGTATTTGCTGTTGAATGCTGTTTAATGCTTCTTCATTTTCTTCCCAAAGTTCACTTGCCTGCGCATAATTTTGAAAATTCTCGTCAAAACCTGTACCTAAAGAAGAACCGCCTTTTGCTTTTTTTACAAGGTCATAAATATATTTGTACCATTTTTCAAAGGTCATTTCTTCAAAAGTGGCGTGCGGACCAATCTGTTGAGCCAAAAATTCTAAAGTTGGATTTGCGCTTTCCGCTGTTAAAAAGTCTAAGGTTTTGTATTCTGCTTGAATACGTGCTGCTTCACTTGCCATATACAAAATTCCGGGTTTTGCATTATATGGGCGGCGTTTGTAAGGGTGGGCAAGTAAAATGCGTGTTATTTCCTTTTGTAAAAGTGCTTCAATATTTTTTGTAGAAAGGCTTTCCAAAAGTGCAGGGGAATATTCGATTCTCATTGCACCACTGCGAATTGGTATTGAAAGATTGGGGTTTTGCACGATGGAATGAGAGCATAAAACATTAAAAAATAATGGTGAAGAATAAAACCATTCTTTTGAGATTTCTTTTATTATTTTTTCAATGTTATTTTGGCTCATCTCTTTCGCACCTTATTAAAACTTAATTTACGCCAAAGCTTCCATCATTTTTTTGTAAAGTGAACTACAGTTTTCACTTATAAAATTAAGCGTGTTTGGGTAATCTTCTGCGGAACAAAGACTAATAAATTGAGATTTAATTTCAAGTTTATTTGTTGAACTTAAATAATCAAAATATTGGTTTAAGTTTTGTGCAATTTCTGTTGCATTAACATTTTTCATAGATTCGATAAATTTAAAAAGCGAAACATTCACTTGTGTAAATTCTGGTACGGTAAGTTTTTCTAATGCTTGTTTTGCTGCATTAAAATTTGTAAGAATCTGTTTTGCAGCCGGAATGTTTTTATCATTTACAAAGTGGATAAAAAGAGAAGCTGCTTTATTACCAATTAATCCACTTATAATAGGCAAGTGGCAGGAACCGAGTTCTGTAAAGTTTTTGATAATTGCGCTTGTTCTTTCCCAGCTGCGGCGGTCTGGTGTACGTTCAAGGTTTTCCTTTGCTTCATCTTCTGAATCCAAGTATTCCGGGTTTTCTTCAATAAAAGCAATAACTCTTGCATCAAGACCGGCGCTTTTAGCCCATTCAACCCAGTTTTCAACTGATGGTGTAAATTCGTAAATATTGAAACGGCTTACAAGTGCCGGGTCAAGGTCTGTAAGCTGATATTCTGAACCATTGTTTACGGCACTGATAATACGGCTTCCTTTTGGTAAAATTTTTCCGGCAAGTTTTCTGTTTAATGTAAGATCCATAATAGTTTGAAGAACTTCAGGACGGGCACGGTTCAATTCATCTAAAAATAAAACAATTGGGGTATCATCTGTTGGAAACCAGTAAGGAAGCATGAAATCAGTCTTTCCGGTTTTTTCATTCTTTTCTGGTAAACCAATCAAGTCGCCGGGGTCGCTCATCTGTCCTAAAAACAAAGTAACAACTTTTGCACCTTTTTTAGAAAAATAATCTTCAAGAATGCGGCTTTTACCAATGCCATGTTTACCAACAAGCATAATGTTCTGGTCTGCTGGTGTATTATCAAGAATAAAGTGTAATTGTTCTGTATTTACTGTCATAATTTTATTGTATCGTTTTTTTTACTGCGTGAAAACAAAAAGCCCGCTGCTTTTATGCAACGGGCGCAAATAAAGTCTCTTTTAATAAGAAAACTGTCAGATTTTTTTGAAAATCAAAATTGACAGACTTTTAATTTTGCAGATTATTCTGTTGGGCGTTTTTTCAGGTTCTTGCTTTCTGCGATTGCCTGACCTTCGCCAACTTGTTGCTCCATCATAGCGCGAACTTTGAGTGGAAGACCTGCAAGTGTGATAAAGCCCTGAGCATCTTTGTGGTTATACAATTCACCAGTTGTAAATGAAGCAATTGATTCGTTGTACAAGCTGTATTTAGAACCAGAACCTGCGCCACGGATTGCACCTTTAACAACTTTTACTTTTGCCCAACCTGTAACAGTTTCTTCAGCTTTATCAACAAAAGCCATACAAGAATCCATCAAAGTTGTGAACCATTTTCCGTCGTAAATCAATTCTGACATACGGAGTGAAATCTGCTGCTTGAAGTGATATGTTTCGCGGTCAAGACAGATGTGATCCATCATTCTGTGAGCAAAGTAAAGGATTGCTCCACCAGGAGTTTCGTAAACACCGCGTGATTTCATACCAACAAAGCGGTTTTCACAGATGTCTACAAGACCAACACCGTTTCTTCCGCCGATTGTGTTAAGTTCAGTAAGAAGTTCAAGGGCGTTCATTTTTTTGCCGTTAAGACCAACTGGAATACCTTTTTCAAATTCGATTGTTACGTATTCGCCTTCAGCAGGTGCTTCTTCTGGAACAACAGTGTTTTTAAGCATGTGTTTCCAGTTAGGTTCGTTTTCTGTTTTTTCAAGTTCAAGACCTTCGTGTGAAAGGTGCCAGATGTTTTCGTCGCGGCTGTAAGACTGGTCTTTTTTCATTGGAACTTCAAGTCCGCGGTCTTCAAGATATTTGATTTCAGCTTCGCGGCTGTCCATGTTCCATTTGTCATCGCGCCATGCAGCAATTACCTTAAGGTCTGGAGCAAAAGCTTTGATACCAAATTCAAAGCGAACCTGGTCGTTACCTTTACCGGTTGCACCGTGACAGATTGCTACAGCGCCTTCCTGACGGGCATATTCAACAAGAATTTTTGCAATAAGTGGACGGGCTGTTGAAGTACCCAAAAGGTATTCATCTTCGTAAACTGCGTTAGCTTTAAGAGCCGGCCAAATGTATTCTTCAATATATTCCTGTTTTGCATCAACAACATAACAAGCTGCTGCACCTGTTTTAAGTGCACGTTCTTTAATTACAGCCCAGTCATCGCCCTGTCCAACGTCAATACAAACTGCGATAACATCATAATCATAATTTTCCTGAAGCCATGGAATGATAACAGTTGTATCAAGTCCGCCAGAATAAGCCAAAATAACTTTATCTTTGCTCATTTCTCTCATTTCCTTTCGAGCCGCAGCCCGTTAAAGCATAGTAATTGTCTTAATTATAGCCAATTGGAAATTTTTTTACAATTGGAGACGTGCATAAACCGGAAGGCGTGCCTGCAAATTGAAAATTTTCTGCATATTTTTTTTAGGAACTGCAACTTTTTTATTTTTTCGTGCTCTAAATATATGTTGGTAAAAAGTCAGCCTAAATAAAAAAATGCCGCATAAAAAGCGCAGAAAATTGAATTAAAACAGAAAAAATACACATAACTAATTGAGGATTTGAATGGCACTGTATCAAGAATATCTGGTAGAAAATCGGGATTTTAAAGATTATGACGATTTAAAGGCTAACTGCCGCCTGAAAGTAAAGGAAGATTTTAACTTTGCCTACGATATTGTAGACCGCTACACAATTACGGAACCGGGCAAACGCGCTATGGTTTGGTGTGACGACAAAGGCGAAGAACATATCTGGACATTTGAGGACATTTCAAGAGATTCAAAAAAAGCGGCAAATTATTTAAAAAGCCTGGGCATTAAAAAAGGCGATGCCGTTATGCTGATTTTGCGCCGCCGCTACGAATGGTGGTGGTTAATGCTTGCCCTTCACCGCATCGGCGCAATTGCAGTACCTGCAACAGACCAGCTTCTGGTAAAAGACATTGAATACCGTACCAATGCCGCAGAAATTAAAATGATTATTTCCTACGACAATCCTTCTGTACAGCAGCAGATTGAAAATGCTTTACCAAATTCGCCAACCGTAAAGTACCTTGTAACAGTAGGGCAGCCGCGGGAAGGCTGGCTGGATTTTCACGGCGGAATGGAAAACTGTTCTGCCGAATTTGACCGCCCCGCAGGCGACGAAGCAACCCACAACAGCGACCCGATGCTTCTGTATTTTACATCAGGAACTTCCGGTTACCCTAAAATGGTTCTGCACAGCTTCGATTACCCGGTTGGACACATTATTACTGCCAAATACTGGCACGAAGTTGTAGATAACGGGCTTCACTTAACCGTTGCCGAAACCGGCTGGGCAAAATCTACATGGGGAAAGCTTTACGGACAGTGGATTTGCGGAACTGCGCTTTTTGTATACGACATGGACAGTTTCCGTCCGGACAAAATGCTTAATAAAATTTCCCAGTACGGAATTACAACTTTCTGCGCACCGCCAACTGTTTACCGTTATCTTATTCGTCAGGATCTTTCTAAGTACGACCTTTCGGCAGTTACGCGTTTTTCTACCGCGGGCGAAGCTTTGAACGGAGAAGTTTACAACAAATTTATTGAACAGACCGGCAAAAAAATCTACGAAGGCTACGGTCAGACCGAATCAACAATCATCTGCGGAAACTTTATGGACGCAGTTGTTCGCCCCGGTTCTATGGGTCGCCCGTCGCCGGTTTACGATGTTGAAGTTGTAGACCCGAACGGAAAGCCTGTAAAATGCGGCGATATTGGCGAGCTTGTCATTCACGTAGAAAACGGACATCCGTTCGGTCTGCTTTCGGGCTATTACCGCGATGTAACCCTTACCGCCAACGCCTTTGACGGCGGCGTTTATCACACCGGCGACACCGTTTATCAGGACGAAGACGGTTATGTATGGTTTGTCGGACGCAAGGACGATATCATCAAATCTTCCGGCTACCGCATCAGCCCGTTTGAAGTTGAATCTGTTTTGCAGCAGCACCCTGCCGTTATGGAATGTGCCGTTACCGGCGTTGAAGACGCAAAACGCGGTCAGGCAGTAAAGGCAACAATTGTCGTTTCTCCGGGGTACAAGGCAAGCCGCGAACTTGAAGTTGACATTTTGACCTTTGTTAAAAACGAAACTGCATTGTACAAATGTCCGCGCATAATTGAATTTGTAGAAGAATTGCCCAAAACCATCAGCGGCAAAATCCGCCGCGTAGAAATACGCGAAAAAGACAAGGGCGTAGAAGACGAACATATTAAACAGGATTTTTAATGTCGTGAATGCCGGGTTTTAAGGTTTTTGTCATCCCGAATTTGATTTGGAATCTGATTTTAGGTAACAAATCGGATGCTGAACCAAGTTCAGCATGACAAAATGAGCTGCCTGCTTTGTTTCTGGCTATTAATCTTGCTAATCGCTTAAAAAAAACAAAACCGCCACTTCAAAAACAGTGACGGTTTTGTTTTTTTATTGCTATTCTGTTATTCCGTGCAATCCATACCCCATACAGGCACGCGGAATTTATTCTTCTTCTAGAAAACTTTTGTATGTTAAATCCATTGCAAACGCGCCAAGCGGGGCAGTAATTAAAATTGCCATAACCGAAACCGTAAGCACAATATTGCCGCAGCCAAGCCCCATCGCAAGCGGCAGTCCGCCAATTGCTGCCTGTACGGTGGCTTTGGGCATATACGCCAGCGTGCAAAAAAACCGCTCTTTAGCGGAAAGCTTTGTGCCAGCCACGCACAAAATAACGCCAAACATACGGAAAACTAAGACAATTGCAAGCAGAACCACAACTTTTATTCCTGCATCAGCCGCGCTGGTAATTTCCACAGACGCGCCGACCAGAACAAAAAGGAAAATTTCAGCAGGAACCCAAAGCCGGTCAAGTTTTGCAGAAAGCCGTGCCGAAAGATTTTCATTTTTCATTCTTATAGCAAGACCGCTTATCATAACGCCTATTAAACTTGCAAAAGGCACAATTGAAGAAAATTTATCTTCTGCCGCAACCATCAGCAGCGCCGTACAAATCAAAATAATAATTTTTGAAGTATCGCGAATGTGAACTTTCTTCCAGAAAACACCCAGCGCAATTCCAAGCAAAAAGCCTGTACCGGCTCCGCTTATAATTGAAAGCGGAACACCGGCAAGCTTCCATAAAGAAATTCCTTCGCCTTTTGCCAGCGAGGTAAAAGTTGAAAACATTACAATTACAAAAACATCGTCAACGCTTGCGCCGGCAAGAATCATCTGCGGAATGCCTTTTGCCGTGCCGCGTTTTTCGTCAATAAGCTTAATCATTTTGGGCACAACTACCGCCGGCGAAACAGCTGCAACAACAGCCCCCATTACCGCAGCTTCCAGACGCGTTATTCCCAAAATCAGCGGCGCAGCTGTAACCATTCCAATCATTTCAAGTGTTGCCGGCAAAAAACACATCAGCAGGGCAGCGCGTCCGTTTTTCTTCAAATCCGAAAGATTCAGTTTTAAGCCGGCGCGCAAAAGAATGATGATAAGTGCAATTTTTCTAAGCTGAATGGAAATATTTAGAATGGAAACATCAATTAAATTGAAAACGCAGGGACCTAAAAAAATTCCTGCAACAATCATTCCGAAAAGCGGCGGAAAATGAATTTTCTTGCACAAAAATCCGGCGCACATTCCTGTTAACAAAATTAAAGCAATGCTAAGCAGCATAAAATCCCCCTAAACGCAAGAAAAGCTGACAATTCCTGCGCAAAAATCGCAGAAGTCATCAGCTTTTTATAAAGCGGTTCAGGCTTTCGCCAGGGGAGCACTTCATTCCCCGTTTGTAAATTGTATTAGCACAATAAAAAATTTACTATATTTTGTCAATTGTGCCCAAACGCCAAAAACGCATAGCAATTTTGCTTTTGCCACAATTCAAATTTTATATGTTATAATAGAAGAAATAATTGCAAAAAAGGAAAAATTATGGCTGTTGACAAACATGTAAATTATTTTGCGCTGCAAAAGGCTTGCCAGAAACCCGGCTGTCCGCTTTGCACAATTATTGACGAAAGAATAGACCGTTACATTGACGGCATGCTGTTTGAAAATATTTCTGACCGGACATTCAGGGCACAGTACCGGGCTGCAGGCGGTTTCTGCAATACTCACGCCGCCGCCCTGCTTAATTACCGCGACGGTCTGGCAGTTGCAATATTGGGCAGAGACATTCTGCAGGACTACCTGTACGATTTTAAAAAGAAGAAAATCCGCAAGCGCAAAGAATTGTGTCCGGCATGTACCGAACGCATAAGAATGGAACACGAGTTTTTGACCTTTATTGCCGAAGCAAAAGACGACGACAAAAATGAAGGCGAAGACGAACCGCTGCCGGAATTTTTTACAAAATCCAGCGGCTTGTGCGTTCTTCATTATGCCCAGCTGGTAAAATACGTTAAAAAAATCCCAAAATGGCTAAGAAATTTTCAGGAAAGCAAATTTACAGCTCTTGAAGAACGCACTGCGCGCTTTATAGACTGTTCGGCATGGGGTCGCCAGAAAGATTTTGAAGCCCTAAGCCCGGAAGACAAGGTAGTGTGGAAAGAAATAGCCGCCGCCCTGCGCAAAAGCGAATAAAAGCGAATACTGAGAAAACTTACATTATGAATTCTGTATTTGAAGATATAAACATTTTAGGCCGGTTCTGCGGACCGAGGGACATTAAAGAACTGACACAGGCAGAAATAAAAAATGCTGCTGGCAAGTCGCAGGCCGATGTAATGGTTCTGTTTGGCGGCAGTATTATTGCCGGTGGCGATGTTTTTGCTGAAGCGATGCAAAACCAAATAGCCAAAACCTACATAATAGTGGGCGGAGCAGGGCACACAACCCAAACCCTGCGCAATACGGTTCATGCTTTATATGCGGACATGGAAACTGAAAACGAAAGCGAAGCCGTAATTTTTAACAGATATATCAAAAAGAAATACGGTTTATCTGCTGATTATTTAGAGACAGAATCTACAAACTGCGGCAATAACATTACGTTTCTTTTGAAGCTGTTAAACGAAAAGAACATAAAGTGCGGTTCAATAATATTGTGCCAGGACGCAACCATGCAGAAAAGAATGGAAGCCGTGCTTAGAAAATATGCACCTGAAATGAAAATAATTAATTATGCGGCATACCAGATAAACGTTAACAGCAATTTAAAATACACAGAAACAATTAGCGGAATGTGGGATTTTGACAGATATTTAACACTGCTGATGGGCGAAATACCACGATTGACGGATGACGAAAATGGTTATGGCCCTAAGGGCAAAAATTTTATTGCCCATGTAGAAATACCGGAAGAAGTAAGAACCGCCTACGAACACTTGAAAAATGCATACAACGGACTTGGCAGAGATGCAAACCCGTTGTATGCCGGTTAATGCCAAATAGCCTGAATGTCTAGTTTTTGTAAATTGTGCAAAAAACAACCTCGCTGCTTGTGTGCGGCGAGGTT
>JAKSTR010000041.1 GCA_024402495.1 Treponemataceae bacterium | reverse complement strand
ATGTCTGATGAAAATATTTTTTGCATGCACACCGGCGTTTTGGGCGTAAATACTTATATTGTTCTTTTAAGCCCGGCAACCGCCGCCATTATAGACCCCGGCGGAAATGCCCAGAAGCTTGCGGCGTTTTTAACTGAAAAAAATCTGTCGCTTGAAGCAATTCTTTTAACGCACACGCATTTTGACCATATTGGCGCCGTGGCACAGCTGAAAGCCCAGTTTGCACAAGCCGCAATAATTTGCCACAAAGAAGAAAAACAGTTTTTGGGTAACGGCGCCCTGCAAAGCCAGCTGGAATGGTTTGGCAACGGCGGCATGGATCGTTTTATAAGCCGGAGCGTTGTAAACGATATGCCGGCAGCTGACGTGCTTTTAAGCGGCGGCGAAGTTTTGTTTGAAGATTCCGTTAATTTTGAAGGCGGTTTTAAGGTTTTTCATACTCCGGGGCACAGCGCCGGTTCTGTTTGCTTTTATAACCGTACGCAGAATGTGCTTTTTTCCGGCGATACGCTGTTTGCCGGCACCTGGGGGCGCACCGATTTTCCCGGCGGCAGCGATGAAAAAATGCGCAGCAGCCTGAAAATGCTTTTAACAACGCTGCCGGAAGAAACAGTGGTTTTTCCCGGCCATGAAAATTTTACAACTATTTCTGCTGAGAAAGGGCTTTTGCAATACTAAAGCTGTGGTCGCCGATTTTTTCAATGGTGCGGACGATGTCGATGTACAGAAGTTCGGCTTTAACGTTTGCACCTTCTTCAAGGCGCTTTTTGGCAACTTTCTTCAAATCGTGGCGTGTCGCATCAATCTGGGCTTCGTAGCGCATTGCTTCTGCCATAAGTTCTTCGGTGAACTTTTTGTTGATGTTTTCTTTTATGAAAATTAAAAAGCTGTGCGCCAGATTGCTGTACGGCACAAGCTGCTGCATGTCTTCCTTGCTGAATTCCATCTTTTTATCGATGCTGCGCTTTAACAGAATTGCAGTTTTGTAGCAGTCGTCGGTCAGGGCTTCAAGTTCGTCTACAATTAAAAGCATGTTGTTGATTGAATGCTTGCTCTGTTCGTTCAGCGTCAGGCGCTCGCTACAGGCAACCAGATAATTGGTAATCTGTTCGTTCATCTGGTCTGCATATTCTTCTTTTTTGCTTATGCGCTCAAAATTTTCTTCAATAAAAGCTTCGTCGCGGTGTTCAAACCCAACGGAAAGGCGTTCAAACATTCGGGCTGCAATATGCGCCATGTCTGCAATTTCTTTTTCGGCGCGCAAAATATAGGCTTCGCTGTTTTCGCGTACGCCGGAAGCAATGAATTCCAGATGATACTGGTCTGGCAGTTCGTTTTCTTTCGGGCTGATAATGCGTTCTGCAAGCGACGCAATTTGCTTTGTAAACGGCAGGAAGATTAAAGTTGCCGAAATATTGAAAACGGTGTGAAGCATTGCGATGTGGGTTGTAATGCTTTCGTTTACGGGGCCGGGTACAAGCCAGTCGATGACGGTTAAAAGCGGCTTGAACAGAATGATTGCAAGAATCGTGCCCGAGACGTTGAAAAGAACGTGTACAAGGGCGGCGCGGCGGGCATTTACTTTTGTTCCAATTGAAGCAATAACTGCGTCTACGGTAGAACCGATGTTCGTTCCCAGAACCAGTGCCGCAGAAAATTCCCAGGTTAAAAGCCCGTTGTATGCCATTGTAATAACAATTGCGGTAAACGCACTCGAAGAGTGCAGAAGCATTGTAATGAACGCGGCAATAAGAATACCCAAAATCAGGCTCAAAAAGCCGGTTCCGTTAAAAATGGTCAAAAATCCGGCGTTTTCGGCATCTAAAGTTGGTATTGCGCTTGATAAAAGGTCAAGACCCAAAAACAAAAGACCAAAACCCATCAGGGCTTCGCCGACATTTTCTTTGTGAAAGCGTTTTACGAAAGTAAGGAAGAAGCCGATGCCGAAAATCGGTACGGCAATTGTTGAAATTTTAAAAGAAAAACCGAAAAGGGTAACAATCCACGCGGTAATGGTAGTACCAATGTTTGCACCAAAAATAACGCCGACAGACTGGGTAACGGTCATCAGTCCGGCGTTTACAAACGAAACGACCATAACTGTTGTTGCACCCGATGACTGAATAATCATGGTAACAAACACACCGGTAAGCACTGCAAAAATGCGGTTGCTGGTCATTAAGCCAAGGGTTTTGTGCAGGCTGTTTCCGGCACTTTTCTGGATGCCGTCACTCATCATTTTCATGCCTTGAAGTAAAAGACCCAGGCTGCCTATAATTTGCAGTAGAATTGTTACTAGTGATTTCATACCGAAAAACTAACATATCAGGGCGCACAATTCAAGTATGAAAACGCGTATATATATGAAGAAAATGTATAAAAGGGCATTTGAACTGAATAAACTTTACGCTGGTTTTGCCGTGGCAAAAATGCCTGAAACAAGCAGCGTTTTATAGAATTTTCCGTGCCCGGCGCATATAAAAAAAGCCCAAAACCTTGATAAAAGGCTTTGGGCTTTTGGTGTGTTGTTAAGTGTTATTGGTTATGGGTTTAATATCCAAGATAACATTAAAGCTTCAAATTCGGCTGCTGTTTTTGCTTCAATTGTTCCCGAATGTTTTTTCATGGTGTGTGTAGTTCCACTTTCCGTATAGGTCATCGTGTCACCGTTACGTTTACAGGTTGCAGTTTTTCCATCATAAGTTATTTTTACTTCTTCTCCGCTGGAAGTATATGTACCCGGTGCAACTTCTCCCAAAGTATCCTTTGTATAGTAAATCGTTGATTTATCTTTTGTGGCTGCTGGATAAACTTTTCCATCCTGTAAATAAAAACCAGAATAAACGCCACTTTGAGCAGTTTCTTCAAGCCATGCACCTTCTACGCTGGTAAGCAGGTTGTTTAATGTACTTCCGCCACCGCCGCCACTGCAGCTGGCAAAAAGCATTGCTAAGGCCGCAAACACGCAAAAAATAATTACATTTTTCTTCATTTTTTTTCCTTTTTATAAAGTTCTTTTAGGTATAAAATTGCGCGTATTATACCCCCCCCCGTTTATAGTTGTCAACAAAAAGTTTTCGCAATTCAATAAAGTAAATATTTGCGATAGATTTAAAGACATATATATAGAAGAAAAAAGTTCATTTTATCAATCTGCTGTTTTGATTATATTAAAAGACTGCCGATAAATAAGCATAAAGCCGCCTTTTAGCAGTTGCAAGGCTTTTGTGTATAGAGTAGAATTAGAACGTTATGGAAAATTACACGCAATTTAACGCATTAAACTGTTCTGAAATTTCCCGCAAAAAAAGCTGTAAAAAGTTTTCTTTTATAAATGCCCGTTTTGCGGCATTTGTCGCTTTGATTTGTCTTAGTTTTGTAATTCTTTCATGTCAAAAAACTCCGGGTACAAGCCAGGAACAAAATTTTGTATTTGAAGATGAAAAAACCGGTTTTCAGCCTGTGCCGGCTTCTGTTCTGGTTTTTTATGGCTACGACTTTAACGAACCGGAATTTGTCGCCGACTGCAATTCTTTTCTGTTTGAACATTACGGCAGTTACGAACAGGGCGGCGCGGTTTTTCCGGTGGTTTTCCCCGACGACTTTAAGCAGGGCAGTCGCACGCGCATAAGCCTTATAAAAAATTTTATAAGCGAAAACAATTTTGCAGGCATTATTCTGCTTGGCGCACCGGAAGGAACCGGCGAAGTTCTTTCCGACGTAATTGACAAAAACGATTTCGGCAAGCCGATTATTTCGTTTTTTCCGCAGGACGAACTGCTGCCGGCAGAATATTCTTCTGATTTTATTGTGGGCTTGCCGGAAGAACAGACCAAACCGAATGTTGAAAACATTTTCAATTTAACCGGCAAGGCGATTGAAGCCTGCTTGCAGAACCAGTTTAAGCAGAATGCAAGCCTGAAAGGTTTTGTAAAAGATTTGGTTGGCAGTGATTTTATGGTTTACAATTTTACGGACAGCCAGACGGCAATTATTGTTAAAAATCATTTTGTAATTGAATCAATTTTACCTCCGCGCAGCGGCACTGTGCAGTAAAATTTTATTTTTTTTATTAAATAGGAGAAATTATGAACGCGCTGGTACAGCAGGAATGTCTGCTGCTCGGGTCGGAAGAAGCCATTGAAGAGCTGGAAAACAAAGAATCAGCCCGGCTTTTGGTTTTGGCTGACAGTCACGGCGAGTATAAACTTGTAGAATCTATAATTAAAGAATTTGGTCCTGAATGTGATGCCGTTCTGTTTTGCGGCGACGGCAACGAAGAATTTGCGGCGTGCGTAGAAAACGCAATTTATGACGAAGACCTTAAAGCTGCTTTGCCGCCGGTTCTTGCAACGGTAAGGGGCAACTGCGACGAAGAAGCCTATTTTATCCGTAAGGAAGATGAAGAAAATGTGGCAAGCGTTCCAATGCAGCTAAGTGAACGCCAGATTTTTAAGGTTGCCAACCGCAATGTTTTTATGGTACACGGTCACAGGCACGGCGTAGATTTGGGTATTGAAACTTTGTCTGCGGCGGCAAGTTCTCTGGACGCAGACATGATTTTTTTCGGTCATACACACAGACCTTTCAGATGCGAGAACGAAGCAACTTTAATGCTTAATCCGGGCAGCATCAGCCGCCCTCGCGGTGGTTTTGCGCCGACTTTTGCTTTTGTAAGTTTTCCCGGCGAAGCTGAACGCTATTCAGTTGAGTTTTTTACGGTTGTTGAACCTTTGTTCGGCGGCTATAAATTTGAACTTGCCAGCGATATTTGTTGATTTTTACGGAACTGTTAATTGCTTTTTTCGGCTTTTAACATTTCCGTTTTTTTATATACAGAGGAGAAAAAGTAAATGAGCGATGACATCATTGGTGTCAACGAGCGCCCTGCGTTTGGGCGCTGGTTTGCGTTAAGCTTTCAGCATGTTTTTGCAATGTTTGGCGCAACTGTTTTGGTGCCGCTGTTAACGGGTTTAAGCCCTTCAACGGCTTTGTTTTCTGCCGGAACGGGTACACTGATTTATATTCTGTGTACTGGCGCAAAAGTACCGGCTTTTTTGGGTTCGTCATTTGCCTTTATTCCGGCTTTGATTGGCATTACCCAGCAGTACGGGCTTGCGTATGCTATGGGCGGCGCATTCTGTGCCGGTGTTTTTTATGCCATCGTTGCTTTTATCATCAAGTTTACCGGCAAAGACTGGCTTGACAAGGCTCTGCCGCCGGTTGTCATCGGTTCGGTAATTATTGTAATCGGCTTAAATCTTGCGCCGTCTGCAATGAACAATGCGATGTTCAACAACGGGGAATATTCGCTTGTATATTTTTCTATTGCAATGGTTACTTTGGCGATTGCGATTGTTGCTACTATTTTCTTTAAGGGCTTTTTCAATACTATTTCAATTTTAATCGGGCTGGTTGGCGGTTACGTTTTTACCCTTGTTATGGGCTTGTTCTTTCCGGCTTACCACTTGATTGATTTTAGCGCTGTAAAACAGGCTTCGTGGTTTGGGCTGCCGTTTTTGCAGCACGGCGAAAACGGCTATTACTGGCTGCTGCCGAAATTCAATTTTGTTGCGATTTTAACTTTTTTAATTGTTTCACTTGCAACAATTTGCGAACATTTGGGCGATACTTTGGTTTCTTCGCGCGTTGTTGGCGTTGATTTTTACAAAGACCCCGGTTTGCACCGCACTTTGCTGGGCGATGGTCTTGCAACGGCATGGGCAGCAGTTTGGGGCGGCCCGCCAAACACCACTTACGGCGAAAACATTGGCGTTATGGCAATTACAAAGGTTTACAGCGTTTGGGTAATTGGCGGCGCGGCAGTTATTGCGGTTGTGCTTTCTTTCTTCCAGAAATTCGGCGCACTTATCCAGACTATTCCGGGCCCGGTTATGGGCGGCATCAGCATGCTGCTGTACGGTTTAATTGCTTCCAGCGGTTTGCGCACAATTGTAGAAAGCGGCGTTGACTATAAAGACAAGCGCAATTTAACAATTTCGTCTGTAATTATGGTTATTGGTATTGGCGGCGGAATGTTGCAGTTCAGCATCGGTTCGGCATTTACCTTCTCTTTGGGCGGCGTTGCACTGGCAACTTTGGTTGGCATTTTGCTTAACCTGATTATTCCAAAAGAAACAAAATAAATTGAAAAGCTTGTTCGGTTTTTTAGCTGAACAAGCCTTTTGTTTTTTTTAGCATTTTACTGAATGATTTAATTTTGTAAATTGCAAAACGGTTGGTTTTTACAGATGTTCAAAAAGCAGCCGTAAGCAGACGCAAACAAAAAATCGCCACGCACAAAAGGCGTTTTTGCAGCGCAGTTTCGTGCCGCGTTTTTTTAGGGTTACGCCTGCTTAAAGAATGCTTTTTAATGATTTGATGAAACTAAAATTCAAGCTATTTATATAAAAAGAGGCTTTTATGGCAATTTGCCTGCATAACGGAACATTGTTGAGCGGTTTTTCCTGCATGGAAAACTGCGCAGTTTTAATAGAAAATGGGCTTATTGACGACGTTTTTACGGAAAAACGATTTGCTCAAAAGCAGTTTGATTCTTCTACCAAAATAATTGATTTGCAGGGCGCTTATATTGCACCGGGCTTTATTGATACCCACATTCACGGTTTTGGCGGTTTTGGCACTGACGATTGCAGCACGGATTCAATTTTGAAAATGTCTGAACTTCTGGCGCAATACGGCGTAAGTGCCTTTAACCCGACGATTTATCCGGCAGAAGAAGAAACGATGCTTAAAACCATTAAAGCGGTTTCTGCCGCAATTGGAAAGGAAAAAGGCGCGCGCATTATGGGCTTGCATCTTGAAGGCCCTTTTATTTCGCCTTTAAAGCTTGGCGTGCAAAAACCTGAAACCGTAAAAGCCGTAGACATTCCTTTTATGGAAAAGTTGTGGCAGGCTGCGGACGGTCATATTGTTAACATGACCGTTGCACCGGAACTGAAAGGTATGCGCGAGCTTGCCTTGTACTGTTTGAAAAAGGGCATAGTTTTGCAGGCTGGACACACGGATGCAAAATACGAAAATATGACCGAAGGTATGCAGGCTGGGATTTTGCATTCTACCCATCTGTTTAACGCCATGAGCCGGCTTAACCACCGCAACCCGAATGCGGCGGGCGCTGTACTTATTCACCCGGAAATGGCGTGCGAAATTATTGCCGACGGCGTACACGTGCACCCGGATTTGATAAAACTTTTGCAGCGCGACAAACCGCTGGATAAAATCGTTCTTATTACCGATGCTTTAAAGCCCACCGAACAGAAAAACGGCCCGTTTCTGGCAAACGGCGAAGAAGTGGTTTTTGATGAAGGCTGCTGGCACCGGAAAGTTGACGGCGTAATTGCCGGTTCGGCGCTTACAATGATTAAGGGCGTTAAAAACTTGAACAGCTTTGGTTTTAGCTTAAGCGATTCTGTCCGTTTTGCTTCTGCAAACCCGGCACAGATTATGAAATATTCTAATCAGGGCGTAATTATGCCGGGCAAAGCTGCCGACATTACGGTTTTTGACGGAGATTTTGAGGTAAAACTTTCAATTATTAACGGAGATATTAAAAAGAATTTGTTCTAATTCTTTTTATAATAAATAGTTGCATTTAAAAAGGGGGAAAGAAAAATGCGCTTGATTATTCGTGACAATTACCAGGATTGTTCTGCCTGGGCTGCAAACCACATTGCAAAGGCTATTAACGATTCGGTTAAAAACGGCAAAAAGCCTTTTGTTTTGGGCTTGCCAACCGGTTCTACGCCGCTGGGCACTTACAAAAAGTTAATTGAACTTAACAAAGCGGGAAAAGTAAGTTTTGAAAATGTTGTAACATTCAACATGGACGAATATGTTGGTTTAACGCCGGATCACGACCAGAGCTACCACTATTTTATGTGGGAAAACTTTTTTAAGCATATCGACATTAAAAAAGAAAATGTCAATATTTTGAACGGTATGGCAGCCGACAAAGAAGCCGAATGCAGACGCTACGAAGAAAAAATAGCAAGTTACGGCGGTATTGATTTGTTTTTGGGCGGCGTAGGTGTAGACGGTCACATTGCTTTTAACGAACCGGGGTCGTCTCTGGCAAGCCGCACACGCGAAAATACTTTGACACGCGATACAATTATCGTGAATTCGCGCTTTTTTGGCGGAAATACTGACCTTGTGCCGAAAACAGCGCTGACAGTTGGCGTTGGCACAGTCTGCGATTCTAAGCAGGTAATTATTCTTGCAAGCGGTCATAACAAGGCGCTGGCTGTTTACCACGGCGTAGAAGCCGGCATCAGTCAGATGTGGACAATAAGCGCTTTGCAAATGCACAAAGATGCAATTATTGTTTGTGACGAAGACGCCACCAACGAACTGAAAGTTGGAACTGTTAAGTATTTTAAGGATATTGAATCTAAAAATTACGACAATGCTTTGTAAACTGCTTCATTTTTATATATAAGCCTGAATTATTTTACGTTTTTCAGGCTTATTAAAAAATTTGAATTGGAATGCAATCACCAACCTCGCCGTAAGCAGCGAGGGATGTTGTTCTTAATAAGTGGTTGCAGTCGGGGTATTAAAACCTTCGGCGCGAATAAAAAGAAAACCCTGCTGCGGTATTTGTTCCGGGCAGGGTTTTCTTTTGTTACGTAATGCTAACAGAAGCTGGCTTTAAAAGTGCCGTTTTTAATACCAGACCTGCATAATCTGCAAATTGCCGCTTATTTTAATTTCTTCATTTGGCGCGGCAAAAAATACATCTTCTTTTTGGGCGCTGTATTTTTCGTTTTTGCTTTCAATATTGCCTTCACCGCCTAAAACAATAAAGCTTGTCCAGCAGTTCCTGCATTTTATGCCAATTTCTGCGCCTTTTGTTTCTGTTTTTTCAAGTCCAAACTCGGCACATTCAAACTTGCCGGAAAAATCGGCTTTCACCTGTGCATTAATCGGCTGCATGACATCCAGCGCCTTTTCCAAATGCAGCTGTCTGCCGCGCCCCCAGTCAAAAATTCTGTATGTAATGTCGCTTGCCTGCTGAATTTCCAGAATGCGTAAGCCGCTCATAAGTGCGTGCACCGTGCCTGCTGGAATAAATACAAAATCGCCTTTTTTTACTTTTGTGTAAATTAAAAAATCGTCTAAGTTATTGTTATTTAAAGCTTTGCTAAAACTTTCTTTTGTGTAGCTGCTTTTTAATCCGCTTATAATCTGTGCATTTTCCTGCGCGTCTAAAATGTACCAGCATTCGGTTTTGCCGTGGCTGTTTTCGTGCAATTGGGCATATTCTTCGTTTGGGTGTACCTGTACCGATAAAGTCTGGTTAGCCTGAATTAGTTTTACTAAAATCGGCAGTTTGAGGCTTGTTATTTCAGATATAGAAACCGGTTTCTCGTTTTCTGCTAAAAAATTTTCGCAACCGTCCATTGTGGAAACAATCCAGTTTTCATATCCCCAAGGTTTGGGAGAAACAAAGGCCTGAAATTTATATAAAGCTTTACAAGTAGACATGGCTTAATGTTAGTAAAAATATTCTATCTTGTCAAATACTAAAGTTAGGTGATATAATCAACTAACGTATGAAATACATAAATTCCCAAGCAGACATAAATGTTTCGCGTATTTTAAGATTAATTTGGCAGCAGAACGGCATCAGCCGTATTGAAATTGCGTCTAAGCTTGGTCTTGATAAATCGACAGTTACTAAGATAGTTTTTTCTTTGCTGGAAGTTGGCATTGTCGCCGAAGTTGCACACGGTTCAACTGGTCCGCAGGGCGGAAGAAAGCCCATTTATCTGGAAATTACCAGCTCTTTTGCTCTGGTAGGCGGAATTGAAATAAATGCTTCCGGTTTTGTATGCAATCTTTTGAATTTGCAGGGCGAACTTTTGTTTCAGCATGAACAGAAAATGACCGTTGCGGATACACTGGATTGCTTTAATCAGGCTTACGCCCTGCTTTGTGAAGAATCCAAAAAGCGGAAAATTAATATGATTGGTGTTGGCGTCGGGCTTTCGGGCATTGTTAACAGCGATTCTGGTTTTATCATCAAGTCAATTCCGCTGAATATCGGAAACAATTTTCCGTTTTCTCAAATTGCGTCCAGCCAGGTGGGGGTGCCGGTTTTTGTAGAAAACGATGCTCGCTGCTGCTGTTACAGCGAACAAACTCTTTTGCACGATACCGGAATGCAGAATATTCTTTTTATTTTAATTGAATTGCGTAACGGCGACAAACCGGTTCTAAAAAACACCGAAGTTTCGGTTGGTATGGGGCTTGTGCTGAACGGAAAAATCTATAAAGGTTCGGCGTTTTCTGCCGGCGAATTTTCCAGTATGCTGTGGAACGGCGAACAGAGCTGCCAGTTTTGCTCGGAAGAAGAGAACCTTGAAGAATTTGGCAAAAACGAAGCTTCACTAAAAGGTGACGAAGATACGATTTTTAGTGAACTGGCGCGGCATGCGGCATTTCTGGTAAATACCCTTAACCTTGAAACCGTTTATATCGGCGGCTTGCCGACGGAATTGGCTGAAGAGCTGGCAAAACTTATTTCTCACCGCATAGAATGCCAGTGGCCTTACGAAGGCTTGCACCGCTGCGAAGTAAAATTGAGTTCGCTGGGAAGCCTTGCGGTAGCGTATGGCGCAGCCGGAATGTTTATTGACCGGTTTTTTGCCCTGCCAAGCCTTTCTACGCCGTCTGGCAACGGGCCTTCTATTTTGGAAGCTTTGTCGCTGGTGGGTACAACCGGAATGGCTGGAAAACTGGTTTGATATTTGGGCTGGCTTTTGCGCCGCCACTTTACAATATTGCAGCGCTTTTTTGTTTTGCAAAGATTGAAGAATAAAATGCGCGGCGATTGTGGTAAATTGCAGTCTTTAGTGTTATAAAAATTTTACTATATAATAGAAGAAAATTGCACAAAATCGGCAGTATCTGTAAAAAACGACGGCGCGATTTTGTATTTTTTTTCGTGCTTTTGCCGTTTTTTATACGCTTTGCGCTTCTTTATCGCGGAGCGTTCTTTTTTTAGTTTTTAATATAAAAGCCCTAAAACACACATTCCGTGCATTTTAGGGCTTTTCGTTTTTTTTTCAGCTGAACTATTCAAGTTTGCCTTTGTAATAAAGCACGTCCAGATTATCCAGCCGTTCTTTGTGGGTTTTTAGGCGTTTTGCAAAGTTTTCAAAATCTTTTTTTGCCGGATTAAGCCACAAACTTTCTGCCATGGCGCACAAACGTGGAAACATCATATATTCTGCCCAGCGCGGAGAGGTAACAAGTTCTGTCCAAAGGTTTCCCTGTCCGCCAAGCACAAAACCTTCGTTTTCTTTTGGAAAATCTTCCGGAATTGGCGAATAGCTGTAAGACATTTTTACCGTGGCAAAATTGTGCAAGCCCGGTTCTTCGGCATTTTGCAGGTGCGGAAAATCCAGATAGCAGCCGGCTGTTTGCGGGCACATAATTACCTTGTGGTTCAGTTTTGCGGCGTTAATTCCGCCTTCGGTTCCGCGCCATGACATAACCACCGCTTCTTCGTTCAGCGAAAATTTGTCCGAATTATCCAAAATTTCGTCCCATCCGATGGGGATTTTGTTGTATTTTTTTACCAGCGCGCAAACTTCTGTTGTTATCCAGCTTTGCAGCTGGTTTGCAGAAGACAATCCCAGATTTTTCATGCGGTTCTGACATTTTGGGCACGTTTCCCAGCGCACGTGCGGACATTCGTCGCCGCCAATGTGCAGATACGGGCCTGGGAAAACGCCTGCAACAGTTTTTAAGGCGCTGTCGATTAAATTGAAAATTTCATCGTTGCCTGCGCACAGAACGTCGTCAAAAACGCCGTACCTGCCTTCTACCTGATAGAAAGCGCCGTAACAGCCAAGTTCGGGGTAGGCGGCTAAAATTGCGCTGGCGTGACCCGGAGTTTCAATTTCGGGCACTACCAGAATGTGCCGGGCGGCGGCATATTCAATTACTTCTTTTATCTGTTCAATAGAATAAAATTCGTCTTTTTTTACGATTGTATCGCGCATCTGGTGGCGCGGGTCTGGCTGAACGCTGCCGATTTTTATCAGATTGGGGTAATCTTCCACCGGTATGCGCCAGCCCTGATCGTCGGTTAAGTGCCAGTGAAAGCGGTTAAGCTTGTGCAAAGCCGCAATATCCAGAAGTTTTTTAATAAATCGGACTGAAAAATAGTGGCGCACGGTATCAAGCATGAAACCGCGCCATTCAAAATTGGGCTGGTCTGAAATTTTGCAGCAGCAGAGCTTTAATCCGTATGTGTCTGCGTCCTGTTCCATTTCATAATCTTCAGGACTTTCAAAAATTTCTTCATTTGTGGCGGCAAGTTCTGCAAATTTGTCTGCTTCGTTTGCGGCGGTCATTAAAAGCTGGCGCAAAGTTTGCAGGGCATAAAAAGCCCCGGCTTTTTGTCCGGCTTTTATAAAAACGCCTTCTTTTTTTATTTCAATTGAATAGCTTTCGTCCTGCCTGCTTGCCGGAACGCTTGCCGCATCGTTTTCCGGTTTTGGGCTGCCGTCTGCTTCAATTATTACAAATGGTTCTTCCGGGTTGCGGTTTTGCGGCAAACTTGCGGCACAGCTTACGGAAAAATTGCAGATTGCCATTTGTTCGGCAAAAACGGCACATTCCTGGGCAAAAACCGCCGGCGAAACCAGTAAAAAAGACTTGTTTATAAAACAGAAACCTTCGGTTTTTTCAAAATTGTCAATTTGTGGAATTAAATTAAGGGGATTGTTGATTTTGGAAACTTTCATACTTTCAGCATAAAACCAAAATTTCATCTTGTCAAAAGCAACAATGTAAAAAAAGACAGAAACAAATGTCAGTATTTCAGTTTATTCATTTGACTATTTATATTTTAGTATTTATAATAATATTTTAGAAAAGATTAAAATATTATTATAAATAGAGAGGTTTTATGTTAAGGCTGCGACTGATATTTATAGTTTTTTTATGCGCGGGAGTTTTTATGAGTTGCGATAAATCTTTGAACGGCAAGGCGATTGTTCAGGAGCCGGGAATTGCCGGCGACCTTAAACGGGTTTCTGTTCACGACCCGTGCATTGTAAAATTTTCAGATGCAAAAAGCGGTGCAGAAAAATCTTCCATGTACTACATTTTCGGAACGCATGGAGTTGCGGCACGTTCTGCGGATCTTGCCAGCTGGGAAAGTTTTACAAACGGATATGCCAGAAAAAACAATGTGCTTTACGGAAATCTTGCAGAAAATCTTGCAGAACCTTTTGCGTGGGCAGGGCACAATGATGCGGACTGCACCGGCGGTTTTGCAGTTTGGGCACCCGATGTTTTTTACAATCCGCATTATGTAAACGAAGACGGTTCTGCCGGTGCTTACATGATTTATTTCTGCACGTCTTCAACATACTGCCGTTCCTGCATAGGATATGCAGTTTCCGACCATATTGACGGCGACTACAAGTATAAAGGAACTCTGGTTTATTCCGGCTTTACGGAAGAAAGTTCAAAAGACAAAAAAAGCAAAATCGACAAAAAATGGACAAATACGAATTTGCCGTTTTTGATGGAAAGCAGCCAGATTGAAGCCGGACTGAATGCTGAATGGGTAGCCGGAAATACCTACAATACGGACTATGCGCCAAATGCAATTGACCCCGGTCTGTTTTTTGATGCCGAAGGACGGCTGTGGATGACTTACGGTTCATGGTCTGGCGGAATTTACATTCTGGAAATTGATGCAAAAACCGGCAAGGCAATTTATCCGGGGAAAAATGGTGTTACGGCAGACGGCCGTGTAATAGACAAGTATTTTGGAACTCGGCTTGCGGGCGGTCATACGCTTTCCGGCGAAGGCCCTTTCATTGTGTATGACGCAAAAACCGGCTGGTACTATCTGTACACAACCTATAATTATCTTGATTCAAAATCGGGATACAATATGCGCCTTTTCCGCTCAAAATCTCCGGAAGGCCCGTATACGGATGCTGCCGGCAACAGTGCGGTTTTTGAATCAAAGCGCGCAAATTATTACGAAACCGGAATTAAGGTAATGGGAAACTACAAATTTTCCAGAAGCGAAGGATACCGTTCGCCCGGGCATTGTTCCAGTTTTATAGATGACGACGGTCAGATGTATCTTATCTATCACACCCGTTTTGAAAATGCCGGAGAATCTTTTGAAGCGCGCGTTCATCAGCAGTTTGTAAATGAAGAAGGCTGGCCGGTAACTGCTGTTTTTGAAAACCGCGGAAACAGGCTTGCGGCAGCCGGTTACGGTAAAAAAGAAATTACAGGCGAATACGAGTTCATAAATCACGGGCTTGTTTCTGACGGTTCTTACGTAAAAAAGCCTAAAAACATCAGGCTGAAGGCAAAAGGAACTGTAATAAATGAAGACAATGAAGAAATTGGTACGTGGGAAGAAAAAAAAGGAAGTTCCGCAGCAGTTTTTGTTTTGAACGGAATAACCTTTCATGGTTTTTTCTTTGCACAGGCTGACGAATCTTCTGAACATAAAATTGCGATGACTTTTACCGCAATCGGAGAAAATAACGAAACTATTTGGGGTGTAAAATTATGAGTAACGTAATTAAGACAAAATTCAATTTGCCGTTTATTGAACAGCGTGCAGATCCGTATGTGTGCAGCGAAAACGGTAAATATTATTTTACGGCATCAGTGCCAGCATACGATAAAATTGTTCTGCGCTGCGCCGATACGCTTGAAAATCTTGGTAAAGCCGGCGAAGTAACCGTGTGGCAAAAGCACGAAAGCGGCGAAATGAGCCTGCATATATGGGCACCGGAACTGCATCTGATTGACGGCAAATGGTTCATTTATTTTGCCGGCGGTCGCACTGATGATATTTGGGCAATCCGCCCGTATGTTCTTGAATGTCTGGGTTCTGACCCTTTAAAAGATGAATGGGTTGAGCGCGGAAAAATTCAGCGCAGCGATGACGACATATATTCGTTTGATGCGTTTTCTCTTGATGCAACGGTTTTTAAGCATAAAGGCGAATGGTATTTCATCTGGGCGGAAAAAGTGAGCGTTGGAATTCAGATTTCAAATTTGTACATTGCAAAAATGGAAAGCCCTACAAAACTTTGTACGGCGCAGGTTCTTCTTACAACGCCTGATTACGACTGGGAACGCCGCGGAATATGGGTAAACGAAGGCCCTGCCGTTCTTAAAAAAGATGGCAGAATTTTTGTAACGTATTCTGCAAGTTCAACCGGCGAATATTACTGCATGGGAATGATGAGCATTGACGAAAATGCCGATTTGCTTGACCCGCGCGCCTGGAAAAAAGAGCGCCATCCGGTTTTGGAAACTGATAAGGAAAAAGGTTTTTTCGGGCCAGGTCACAATTCGTTTACAAAGCTTCCGGACGGAACGGATGTCTGCGTTTTCCATGCACGGCAGTATGAAAAGATTGAAGGAAATTCGCTGTACGACCCGAACCGGCACGCATACGTAATGAAAGTTGAATGGGCTTGTCCTTCGGAAAGTGAAGGGCTGCGTCCTGTTTTCAAATATGAAAATGTAATGTTCCAGTAAAATAGAATGCGGTGCTTCGCCGTCCGGTTTTTCCGGCAGCAGGGCACCGCTTTTTTATCTGTGGTTTATTTTCTTCTGCAAAATAAAAAACGGCGAAGCCGGAACTTGAATCGTTATCGAATTCTGACTTCGCCGTTCGTTAAAAGCTGTTTTTCATAATCGCCGGTTTTTCAAAAATCATCCGGCGTTGCAGAGTTCTGTTTTTCAGCCTTCTTCTTTGGGCATATAGTGAATGCTTACGTTTATGTCCTGATTGTAGTTGCCGAATGTACTTCCGAAAATCGTAACGCCGCCGACATTTTTTGAACGTTCGTCAACTGCAATGCGGAATTTCAGCTTGCTTTTTGAATCTAAATCAAACTGGTTTATGTTTACGTCTGAAATTTTAAGCCCGTCAATGTGCGTGCCTTCTTCGTTTATTACAATCATCTTCAAAAGCCCGTACTGGTTCCAGTTAGGAAACCACCAGTCTGGTGTAAAAATGCCGGGCACGTCGCCAAAATCGCCGGGCGAAGTCCACGAGCCTAAAAATACGTCGTTCAGGTAAAAGTTTATGTCGCTTGGCCATACGTTATTTACGCCCGGCGCTTCGGAACTCAGTTCTGCCGAAATTAAAAGCTGGGTAATTTTCTGGTTGTTGGGAATGAAATTCGGCAGGTTGTATTCTATGAAACCTTTTGTAAACCACAGAATGTCTGCGTCGTAGCGTTCCGTATGGGAAAAATACCGGGAATCGTCAACTTCGCCAATCAGGGCTTTTGCCGTGGCAATGCCGCAGGTAGGGTAAACTTCGTAATCAGAAAAATGACCTACTTTTATGCTTGTATTGTAAACGTTGTCAGGAATCTTTATTTCCGAAATGTCTACAAGCAGTTTGTCCATTGTAACGGTATAAAGCTTGTCATTGCCGTGTCCGCCCTTGTCGCTTACGGTTGTTATTATTCCGGCTGTTTCCAGTTTTTTTATGTGGTTTGTAATTGCTCCGTTCGTAATATTCAGTTTGGCGGCAAGTTCGTTTAAATTTATGTCAGGGTGCTTTATAAGAATTTTTATAATCTGAATCCGTACCTCTGAACTTAGTGCCTTGAAAATATCCAGGCCTTCATCCAATGATGTTATGTGCTGCATTTTTTTCCTCTTTGTCTATTTTACATAAAAAACAATAAAATAAAAAGTAAATTATTTTAATTTTATTTTAATATTTCCTTAATAAAACCCGAAACTTTAAGAATATTTTAGAAATTAGTAAATATTTTAATAAAAAGTAAAATATTTTAATATTTTTATTGACAGCATGAAAATCACGGTTTAGAATAAAATCAGTTAGAGCAAAAGAAAAGCGCACCGGCTGTAGAGAAAGCAGCCTGCGTTAAAGTTTTCGTAGGAGGAAAAAAGAAAATGAAAAAGATTGTTGGTTTGAGCCTGATTGCTTGTCTTGCCCTGTCAATGGTTTTTATGGCTACCGGATGCAGTTCAAAATCATCTGCAAAAAAAATTAAGGTTCTTCTGTACATGCAGGAACACGAAAAAAAGATTTATGAAAAAATTGTTGCAGATTTCGCAGAAGAACACAAAGACGAAATTGCAGGAATTGATTTTGAAATTACAACTCAGGAAGAATACAATACAAAAATGATTGCTGCCATGACAGCAAACGATATGCCTGATGTTTTCTATATCGGACCGGAATCGGTAAGAAGCTATGTAGACAACGGTCGTGCACTTCCGCTTGACAACTATGTTGATGCAAGTGCAGTAAACAACTTGTGGCCGGCTATTATCGGTGCTTACCGCTATGACGGAAACGAAGTTGGTAAAGGTTCTCTTTACTGTCTTCCAAAAGACCTTTCTTGCTTTGCATTTGCCTACAACAAGGACATTTTTGACGAAGCCGGTCTGCCTTACCCGGATCCGAACAAACCTTATACTTATGCTGAATTCCTTGATGTTTGTCAGAAACTTACCAAAGATACAGACGGTGACGGCGAAGTAGACCAGTGGGGCGTTGCCAATGCTGATGCATTCGGTATGACACCATACCTTTACGGAAACGGCGGTCACTTTTTGAATGAAGACTACACAAAAGTTGTTGTAAACGAAGACAAGGCTTTCCGCGAAGCTTTCCAGTATTACTGCGATTTGACAAACAAATATCATGTAACACCTTCTGTAGAACAGGATACAGCACTCGGCGGATACCAGAGATGGCTTGACGGTCAGGTTGCTTTCTATGCCTGCGGTACATGGGACGTTGCAGCATTTATGGATAAAAATACATTTCCTTACAACTGGGATTTGTGCGGATGGCCTGTAGGTCCTTCTGGAGACGGCCGTTCTACAGCATGGCTTGGAACTGTTGGTTATGCAGTTTCTTCAAAGGCAAAAAATCCTGAACTTTGTGCAAAACTTATTCAGAAACTTTCAACAGACCTGGACGGTCAGCGTGCTGTAAGCGGCGAAACAACAGGTCATTCTTTGCAGCTGCCTAACATTCGCGACTATGCAAAGTCTAACTTCAAGAATCTTGTAAACGAAGGAAAAATTCCATACGCAAGCAATGTTGACGTAATTTTTGGTTATGTTGAAGGAAACGACAAATATAACGGAATCTTTACGGAAACAACTTACACATACAACGGTGAATGGTGGAACATCTTTCTTGAAGGCGTTGCAAACTGTAAGAACGGTTCTGTAAAAGTTGACGATTATCTTGCTTCTGTTCAGCCAAAAATGCAGAAAGCTTTGGATACTGCAATAGAACTTCAGAATTCTGCAAAGAAATAAATTGAAGTCAGGACACCGGTTTTTATCAGGAAATCTTTCCGCATGAAAGCCGGTGTTTGTCAGAAGTTTTATAAAGGTTGTGCTAATTTTTGAAGAACTTGTAAAGTTCTTTTGCAGGTTCTTCAATATTCTTGTGGAGAGGCGCGTTTTGTTACAGACAGACGTAAGGAAACACGCTTTTCTGGTTCTATAAAAAACAAACGTATTTTTGAACGGGAAAAAAAATACAGGTTTTGCCTTAGCCCGTTTAAAGATTAAGGAAAGATTTGTTTATGAAAACAAAGAAAAATACATTATCACAGATTGCAAAACGAGAAGAAAGATGGGCATGGCTGTTTATTTCTGCACCATTTATTGGATTTCTGCTTTTTATGGCATATCCGCTTGTTTTTGCAATTATGGCAAGTTTCAGTAAATGGACTGGAATAAATTCTCTTGTAAAATCAATGGCAGGATTTGCAAACTATATAGACATATTTACGGATCCTAAATTCTGGAAATCAATGGGAACAACCATCATTTACATGATAGGCATTCCGGTTGGCATGGCATTGGGTCTTTTGATTGCAATGGGGCTCAACAGTCCTAACATACCGTTAAAGCGGCTTTTCCCTACAATGTATTATGTTCCTGTAGTATCTTCCCTTGTTGCCGTTTCAATTCTGTGGTCTTGGGTTTTCAATTACGATTACGGTCTTTTTAATACAATTATCAAGTTTTTAACAGGCAAACACGGACCTAACTGGCTTGGCGACGAGCACATGGTAAAAGTTGCCATGATTATATTTATGGTTTGGAAAGGTTTGGGAACTTCCGTAATTCTTTACCTTGCCGGACTTAAAAACATTCCGAAAGATTATTACGAAGCTGTGCGAATTGACGGTGCAAATGCATTTCAGGCTTTCAGGGCAATTACGCTGCCGCTTATTTCACCAGTTTCCTTCTATATAATGATTACAAGTTTGATTGGCGGTTTTCAGGTTTTTGTAGAAGTTCAGGTAATGACTGTAAACGGCGGTACGAATTACGGTGCTGCAACTATCGTTTACTATCTTTACGACAAAGCATTCAAAAACCAGCAGCTTGGCTACGGCTGTGCAGTAGCTCTTATTCTGGGTGTAATAATTTTCATCATAACGGGTATAAATTTCCGCTGTCAGGATAAGTGGGTAGTAACGGAGTAAAGATATGACTAACAGTGAAGCAACTTCAAAAAATATAATGCCGAAAAAACAACGGGTTCGTTCGCCTAACGAAATGAGCATAGCAGAACGCTTTATTTTCTTACTCCTTATACTTGGCGCTGTCTGCATGATTTTTCCGCTCATTTACATGATAGCGACTTCGTTCATGACCAAAAACCAGATACTTTCCGGTTCGCTTACGCTTATTCCGCATCCGGTTGTATGGGGAAAATATGCAGAAGTTCTTAAAAAAGGCGAATTCCTGCGCGGCGTAATGAATTCTGTAAAAGTAGAAATTCCGGTTCTGTTGCTGGGCGGTTTTACGTCTTCCCTTGCAGCATTTGCCTTTGCAAAATTGCAGTTCCGCGGAAAGAACATTCTGTTCCTTTCGCTGCTTGCAACAATCATGATTCCTTTTGCAGTTGTAATGATTCCGCAGTATGTTCTGTTTACAAAACTCCGCTGGACAAACACGCTTTTGCCGCTTATCATTCCGGGCTGTTTTGGTAACGTCAGCATGATTTTCTTCCTGCGCCAGAATCTTTACAGCATTCCAACTGAACTTATGGAAGCTGCAAAACTTGACGGTCTTGGATATTTTGGAATTTACTACAAAATATTTTTGCCGCTGATGAAAGGTGCACTTGGAACACAGCTTATGCTTTGGTTTATGGGAATTTGGAATGATTACCTTGCTCCTACAATCTTCCTTAGAAGCGAAAAATTGTGGACATTGCAGGTCGTTATCCGTTCATTCAATTCGTACTATGCAATACAAAGCGATTACGCCCTGATTATGGCGGCTTCCGTTATAGCCATGCTTCCTACACTGGTTCTCTTCCTGGTATTCCAGAGAATGATTATCCAGTCAATCGCTATCAGCGGAATTAAATAATCAGCTTTCAGTATAAAACTGAAAAACGGAAAGGCAGGTGATGCAGAAAAGCATTGCCTGCCTTTTTTTATGCTGAAATCAATAACCTCGCCGCAAGCAGCGAGGTATGTTGTTCTTTATAAGTAGTTGCAGTCGGGATATTAAACCCTCCGCACGAATAAAAAAAAGTGGCAAAAACAAAATACCTGCTGTA
>JAKSTR010000040.1 GCA_024402495.1 Treponemataceae bacterium | reverse complement strand
AAGATTAAAGAAAGATTAAAATAAGATTAAAAATAGAAAAAAGCTGTAACTGCAATCCAGCAAAATGGGTTTATGAAATATATTTTTCACAAAACGATTCCGTAAAAAAAATAGGAGACAAAAAAATGAAAAAAATCGTATCAATCTGCATTGCTCTTTTAAGTTTCGGCATGCTGTTTGCTGCAGCCCCGGTAAAAGGCGACACCGTTTATGTTGCAGTACGCAAGGCAGAAGTTAAGGAAGGTACCGGCAATTTTGACAAGGTTATAAAAACCTTGAATTACGGCGACAAGCTTTCGGTTTTGGGCGCAAATACCAAATGGGTTCTGGTTTCTTTCGACGATTCCAAAAAAGAAGGCTGGATTCCGCTTGCAAGCGTAACCACAAAAAAAATCGTAGCTTCTGCAAACAAAGGCAAAGTTAATGCTTCTGCAAGCGAAATTGCACTTGCAGGCAAAGGTTTCAGCGAAGAAGTTGAAACAAAATACAAAACGACTTCAAAACTGGATTACAGCGCAATAGACAGACTTGAAGTTTTTTCTGTAAAAAAAGCCGACCTTAAAAACTTTATTGAAGAAGGCGAGCTTTTAGGAGCTGAATAAATGAAAAAAATACAAAAAGTTATTGCCACTGCACTATTTTCTGTTTTCTGTTTTGGCACGCTTTCTGCTTTTTCAGTAGAAAACATCATCAACGAAAAAACAAAAAAATCGGCGAAAAACACAAACGAAGCTTTGCTTAAAGCTGCGGAAGAAATTACGCCGGAAGAAGAATATTACATCGGGCGCGCGGTTGCGGCACAGATTTTAACCAGATACAAACCGTTAAATAACCAGCAGCTGCAAACCTACCTTAACAGAATATGTTCAACTCTGGTCATCAATTCTTCCAAGCCGGAACTTTACAACGGCTACCACGTAATGGTTCTGGACAGCAGCGAAGTGAACGCTTTTGCTACGCCGGGCGGTCATATTCTTTTAACCAAGGGCATTATTAAATGTACCGAAAACGAAGAAGAACTTGCCGCGGTTATTGCCCACGAAATCGGTCACATTCAGCTGCAGCACGCGCTTAAGGCAATAAAAAGTACGCGCACCAAGGCAGCGCTTACAGCAGCCGGTCAAACCGTGGTTTATGCAGTCGGAAACGAAAAGCTTGATGAAATGGTTGATACTTTTAACGCTGATATCGGCGAAATTGTAAACACCATGACAACCAACGGTTATTCAAAACAGCAGGAATTTGACGCGGATAACGCCGCACTTGCCCTGCTTGCAGCTTCCGGTTACGATACCGACGGTCTGCTTGGCATGCTTAACGAGCTTAAAAAAAATCAGGATGTTGCGGCAGGCGGTATGTACACCACTCATCCTTCGCCGGACAACCGTATACGGAACGTAAAACTTCGCGGCAGCAAATACCCGATAGTAAAAACTACCCAAGCCCGCGTAAACCGTTATAAAGCTAACGTAAAAGGCCTATGAAATTAATAAATAAAAAATTTCCGCGCACTGCCCTTATTGCACTGGGCAGTGCAGTTTTATGTTCGCTGCTGTTTGTCTGCGGCGTGTTTAACTACCCAGAAAACAAAGTGTACGACACGCTTATAAAACAAACAGCCGAACTTTCAGTGCCCAGCGATGACATTATGCTTATTCTTCTTGATCAGGAAAGCATTGACTGGGCACAGCAGGAACTGGGCTGGAGCTGGCCGTGGCCGCGAAAAGCCTACGCCGATATTGTAAACTTTCTTGCCGACGGCGGCGCAAACTCGCTGGCTTTTGATGTTATGTTTACAGAACCTTCGGTTTACGGCGATGCCGACGACGAATATTTTGCCAAAGCTTCTGCAAAATTTGCCGGCGTTATTCACACAGTTTTTTTAAGTGAAGAATACGGCAACACTTCAACATTTCCAAACGACATAAAATCTGCCTATTTTGACCTTTCTAATTTTTCACCGAAACTACTTGCAAAAACCTGCCCGCCTTATCCGGGAATTTTTCCAATAAAAACATTGCGTTCTACCGCCGGCGGCATGGGCAATATCCGCAGCACTTCCGATGCAGACGATATAATTCGCCGTACAAACCTTTTCTATATGGTAGACGGCAAGGCTGTGCCTTCGCTTGGCATGGCGCAGCTTTTGGTACGCGACGGCAAAAACGAAACCTTAACATTCAACCCGAAAAACCAGACAGCAACTTTAATGGGCAAAACCATTCCGGTAGACAAAAACAGCAAGCCTCTATTGCGCTTCAGGGGCGATTTGGACCGCTACATTCCGTATAACGCCATGCAGGTACTTTCCAGCTGGTACGCGCTTAAAAACGGCGAAGAACCTGTTTTATTACCCGAAGATTTTGCAAACAAATATGTTTTCTTTGGCTTTTACGCGCCGGGTCTTTTCGATTTGTGTACAACCCCGATTTCTTCAAAATATCCCGGCGTTGGCGTGCACATAACAATGCTGGACAACTTTTTGCAGGATGATTTTATATATCAGGCACCGCTTAAATATTCGCTTATGGCAGTTGCCATAGCCGCATTTTTAGGCGCGTTTTCTCTTGCCTTTACCGAACACATTCCTTTCATACGCAAGCACGCTCTGGTATTTTCGCTTTTTGTGGTTGCAGCGCTAACCTTGGTATTGATTTTTGTAAATGCCCTGATTTTTACAAAAGGCCTGTGGCTTGCGCTAATTACTCCGGCAACGGCGCTGGTTTTCAGCTATATGCTTACCGTTCTGGCAGATTACGCATTTGAAGGAAAGCAGAAAAAATACTTAAAATCGGCATTTAAGCAGTATTTAAGCCCGGCAGTCATCGACCAGCTGATTTTGCACCCGGACAGACTGCGGCTTGGCGGCGAACGCAAGGAAATAAGCGTATATTTTTCCGATTTGCAGGGCTTTACGTCGATTAGCGAAAAAATGGAGCCGGAAGTTTTAACCTCGTTCTTAAACGATTATCTTTCGGCAATGAGCGACGTTATTTTGAAATACGGCGGCACCATTGACAAATACGAAGGCGACGCGATTATTGCATTCTGGAACGCACCGACGGAACAAAAAGACCACGCCCAGCGCGCACTGGAAGCTTCGATGGAATGCCAGCGGATTCTTGCAAAAATGCGCCCGGATTTGGCAACCAGAGCCAAAAAAGGCGTTTATATGCGCATCGGCTTAAATACCGGCGTTGCGGTTGTTGGCAACATGGGTTCGCGGAACAGATTTGACTACACCATGCTTGGCGATTCCGTCAATCTGGCGTCGCGCCTTGAAGGACAGAACAAGCAGTTCGGCACGTATACCATGTGTACCAAATCTATGAAAGAAGCCGCGGAAAAAACCGGCTGCCATGTAAAATTCCGCGAACTTGCAAAACTTGAAGTTGTGGGCAAATCCGAAGCGGTAACAGTTTACCAGCCGCTTTTGCAGGAAGAATATGAAGAACTGAAAGATATTCTGCCAATTTTTGACGCAGGCTTAAAGCTTTTTTATAAAGGCGAACTGCAAAAAGCCCTTGAAGTTTTTGAAAAAATAAAAACAAAGGACGAACCTGCGGCACGTTATTGCCAGAAATGTACCAAATTGCTGGCTGGCGATTTAAGCGACTGGCAGCTCGGCGTTTGGGTTGCAGACACAAAATAAGCAATATCCGGAAAAAAAACAAAAGCCCTTAAGAACGAAATGTTTCATTCTTAAGGGCTTTTAATTTTAAATGCAGACTGCGCAAACACCCTGCAATATTTCATTCAGGCGCAATTTCAAAAAAGTTCCAGCAATTCCTTTGCTTTGGCGCTTATTGCGTCGTAATCAAAAAGATCGGTGGCATTTTTTATTTCTTCAATACAGCTGCGGTATTTTGCAGGCCACAAAAAGCCGTCAATTTCTTCAAACAATTCTTCAATTGCAATAATATCTGTGTTTTCAGCGCGATCCAGAACGGCTTCAATTTTTTCTTTTAAGAAACTTAAATTGCCCTGCTCGTTGGCGCTGGTTTCTGCCGTATTTTCGCTTGCAAAAAGATAATCGTGAATGCCCTGCTTTAAGGTTGCAATTTGCAGCAAAAAAACTTCGATATTTGCGGTAATGTAGGCTTCGTTTTCAAGCTTGCCCGCTTCTTCCATGTGCCGGGCAAAAGCCGAAAGATTATCCGCGCCAATATTTGCCGCCGCGCCTTTTACCGCATGGGCAAAAACCGCGAACAGATGCCAGTCCTGACCTTTATAGGCAACCTTCAGCTGTTCAATTTTATTTTCTGCGTCAATAAAAAAGGTAGAAAGAATGTCGCGGTAAGCTTCAATATCGTTGCCGGCAAAACTTAAACCGACGGCAAAATTTACATCGTCAATAAAAGTGGTGGCGCTGGCAAGTTCCTTACTTTCTTCGCGGTTTTTCTTTTGAATCAAATGCTGGGGCAGCCAGTTGAAAAGCATTTCGTTGAGCCTGCTTGGTTCAATCGGCTTTGCCAGAAAATCGTTCATTCCTTCTGCAATAAACATTTCGCGCACGCCGCTAATTGCGTTTGCCGTCAGCGCAATAATCGGCACGTCCGCCATGTCGCCGCCCAAAGCGCGTATCGCGTGAGTCGCTTCAACGCCGTCCATTTCAGGCATCATGTGATCCATAAAAATCAAATCGAACTTTTTAATTTTTATAAGATTTATCGCCTCAAGTCCGGACTGAACCGCGTCAATTTCAATGTCGTGGCTGCGAAGCAAACCGGTTGCAACCTTTAAGTTTACGGCGTTGTCATCAACAACAAGAACGCTTGCCTTCGGCGCGCTTACAACTTCGTTGCTGCTTAGCGCAAAAGCTTCTTTTGTATTAAGTTCCGGGCCGTAAAGGAAAAGCTTTGCCAGCTGAACGCAGTTTAACGGTACCGAAGCAATCAGCAAATCCTTGTCATACTGAAAATCGTTGCTGCCTTCGGCAAGAACCACAAAACGGCTTTTGCCTTTCTGGCTTTTTGCATAAAGGTAAAATTTGCGGTAATAAATGGAAGAAATCAAAATATAATCAAACAGCGGAGAATCTCCGGCAGCATTCTGTCTTAAATAATCTTCAAATTCGCCCTGCAGGCAGCACAAAGTATAGTCGCAGCCCAAATCGCCCAAAATTTTCGCATCGTGATTGCGGTAAGTTTCACGCGGTTCAAAAACCAGCACCTTATGCACTTTTGAAGAAAGTTCGTTTAACGGAACGATTGTATCGTTTTTTACAATTTCCTGGGTAATTGTTGCAGTAAACACAGAACCGCGGCCGTATTCACTTTGAACGGTAATGCTGCCGTCCATCATTTCGCAAAGCTGCTTGACAATGGAAAGCCCAAGCCCCGTGCCTACGATATTGCGGTTGCGCTTTGTATCCACACGGGAAAAAACTTCAAATAACTTGTCAAAGTCTTCTTCTTTAATGCCAATGCCGGAATCTTCAACCCTGAAATGCAGGACTATTTTATTTTCGCTTTGTTCACCGGTAACAACCAGCCGCACGCTGCCTTCTTTTGTGTATTTTACCGCGTTGCCCAAAACATTTACCAGAATCTGCTTTACGCGGTTTTCGTCGCCAAGCAGCTTTTGCGGCAAATTGGGGTCGATGCGGACAAAAAAACCGAGGCTTTTTGCCGAAGTGCGCATTTTTATAAGGGTAATCACGTCGCCGATAAGTTCGCTGAAATTATACGGCGTGTTAACCAGATCAATGCGACCGCTTTCTATTTTGCTTATGTCAAGAATGTCGTCAACGATGCTTAAAAGGCTGCGCGTTGCCTTGTTGATGTCGGAAGCATAATCCTTTATAAGCGGCGGAAGCTGTTCAAGCAAAATCAGCTCGGACATTCCCATGATTGCATTCATCGGGGTACGGATTTCGTGGCTCATATTTGCCAGAAAATTGCTTTTTGTACGCGTTGCGGTTAAGGCTTCTTCTTTTGCTTCAATTAAGCCTTTTGCCGTTTCGTCCTGCAAAACCTGCGCAATAAAAATGCTGGCGCAGTTAGAAAGAATCGCCTGTTCATCGGCGGTATAAACGCGTTCTTCGCGGCAGTTGTCAAACCACATTACGCAGAAAAAGCCGCTTTCCAGCATGACAGGCACTATAAGAGAAGAAAAAACATTTATTTCCTTGCACATGGAGTGAAGGCTTGCACTGCACCGAGAATCGCTTCTGGAATAATTTATAACCTGCCCGAAATTGGGCTTTTTCTGCCATTCAACCAGAAAATTTTCCTGATCAAAATAGCTTTTTGGCAATGGCGGTATGCCCATCTGTTCCATTACCGGGTTGCGCCATTCGGCAACAAGGCTGGTTATTTTCAAAAATGAATTTGTATCGCTGCTTCCGGCATCAACGGCAGAACCGTCGCGGGAAGCTTTCCAGATATGAATGCGGTGAATGTCAAGCTGGGCACCAATATAGCCCATGCATTTTTTTACGCGCTCGGTCATTTCCAGCGACTGCAGCGAAACTAAATCCCGCGCCGCTTTGTTTACCGTTGCCAAAAGTTTGTCGCGGGCGTTTATTTTTTTCATGCTTTCCTGCTGAAAAACATAGGCAAGAATCATGTGCCCGCAGGTATTTACGATATTTTCCTGGCTTGGAGAAAAAAGCCTTTCATGGGTGCAGTCGCTTACGCCGATATAGCCCCAGTAGTCTGCCCCGGAAACAATCTGGATAACAAGCTGGGATTTTATGTTCTGTTCCAGAAGATTTTCCCAGCCGCGGGGCTTGTCTTTTGCAACCATTACGTTTGTAAACATATTTTCGGGCTTTTTACAGCCTTCAATGTCTTCGTTGCTGATGCGCTTGCGCCTGATTATACCCTGCGGATTTACCGGCGCTTTGGGATCCTGCCAGTAATATTTTAAGCCCAGCCAGCAGCCGTTGTCGCAGTCTTCGGTTTTTTGCCAGATATACGCGCGGTCGCCGCCAACGCTCTGGCAAATTACTTTAAGCGCACTTTGAATTTTGTCGCCGAAACTCAGACTGTCGTTCTGGGTCAAAATCCGGGTAACTTCGTTGCTGGCTTCTACCAGTTCGTCCCGGTGCTGGGCGTTAACCATATAATCGTGCTGGTTAATGTGCCCCAAAAACATATGGGAACAGGTATTCAGAATGTTTTCTTCGTGCTGAGAAAAAAGCCTTTCCCGGTGGCAGTCGTCAAAACCGATGAAGCCCCAGTATTTGCTGCCCAAAAGAATCTGCACCACTAGAATGGAAAGAACGTTGTCTTCCTTTTTGCCCTGCCAGCCGCGCGGATGGTCGCTTATGCGGGCATTAAGGAAACGCTGGTCTGCACGGCAGCGCAGTTCAATATCTTCTTTTGAAAGAAACCAGCCCAGATGGTCGTTACCGGGCTTGTAATCCGGCGCATTGGGCGAAAGCCAGCAGAAAGCACGTTCCACCCAGCAGCCGCCGTTTTCTTCCCTCACGTTGCGGTAAATGTATACGCGGTCAACGCCAACGGCTTCGCCCACAATCTGAAGGGCTTTGTCCATGCGTTCCTGAAAATAAAGTTCTTCGGTGCGGTTAAAAATTTCAGTTATGGCATTGGCAGTAGACAAAAGCTTGTCGCGCAGGTCTTCTTCTCCGGTTTCGTCCTGCCGGCTTTTTACCAGCTGAAACATTTCCAGCTGGCGAAGTGAAGCCAGTGAAGCATAAACGACACTGCATATTGTATAGAGAGAATCGCTTTGAATGTCGTCGTAATCAACGCCATGCAGAACGCCGAAACCCGAAAAAGCGCCGTTGCCGATTGGCATTATGAAAGTGCCTTTTTTATATGGAATGCAGATGGATTCCGGCGAATAGATGCGTTCCATGTATGGTTCAAAAAGCTTTTTAAAATTTATGTCTTTGTCAAAAATTTCCGTATTGCAGGCTGTGTTCGTTTTTAAAGTTTCGTCTTTTTTTGAATAAGAAGCGCGACAAAGGCACAAAAGTTCGCCGTCTTTGTCTTCGCTTACGCTCCAAATCTGAAAACTTTGCGCCTGATAAATTTCGCAGACCCGTGCAAGGTAAGTCTGCACGGATTCTGAATAATTTGATTCTCTAAGATTAGTTAACTTTTTGGTTATTTCTTGCATAAACCCAATCGGGCTTTCAAGACTGAAAACTTTTAAATCTTTCACATATATATTGTAGCACGGTTCTTCAGTTTGTTAATAGAATTTTTTGTACTGTTATTTTACTAAGAAGAATTTCAAAAAAGCCGCCGGCATAATAAAACATCAAGACAATTACATTTTCGCAGCAGAGTCAGTTCTTTCCGCCTAAAATGTTCATGCATTCTTTCCGTACAGTTTTTCTTTTTGCCATGAAAAAATAACCTGTACCGCAAAAAAAAATTTTTGCGGCTATTTTTAAAAATTTTTCTAGCCGTTCTCAAAGTTCAGAACCGCCATTCTCAAAATTAAATTTAAACGCACTCAAAAATATGTATTTAAAGCAAAAATTTTTAAATTTAAACGTTCTGATTTTTATGAATTTTTTTGCAAAAAAATTGCCTAATCTGCGGAAATAAAAAAAGCCCGGACCTTGAAGTTTCTTCTGCATTTCGCGGCTGGTTTGAAAACTTCAGTATCCGGGCTTTTTTATGATTTTCTTCTATCTTATAGTAAAAAATTAGTGCAAATGGTACTAAATGAGGCTTGCGGAACGCATTACGATTCTGCGTTTTGGTAGCTTACTTTTGCGTTGTAAAGTGCGCAGGCGCGAAGCTGTTCGTATTTTAAAAGCGGGCGTTCTATAAAGAACAGGTGAACGGATTCCCACAAAAATACCCAGCCTGCAATGTCTACGGCTTCTACCAGAACTTCGCCGATGCCAAGCAGCTTTAAGGTAACGGCGGCGGCAATAATTACAAAGCCCGCTATCAGCATCCAAAAAGACGCAAGCTTGTTGCGGTGCAGGCGCTTGTCGCTGTCTATAACTTCGCCGCGGTAATAATTTTTAATCGCCTTCCGATAAATTATCTTTTCGCCGTCGTCAATCTGGCTGCTGGTTATTACCAGATGCAGGTCGTCGCGCAGAGCCAGCGGTTTTACGGCGTTATCCAGAAACTCTGCAACATCGCCTGAAATTACCGCGCCGTCCTTGCCGCTGTACGCCGACAAAAAATTGCTATCCTCGCGCACAAACATGCTGATTATTTCCCGGTGTTCGTCATCGTATTCCGGAATGATTGATTTTACGGCTTCTTTTTTAAGTTCGCGTAATTTTTTCAGTGTATTCTTCATGCTTTCATTATATCAAAAGCTGTTTATTTTTCACATTGTTAAATTTTATTTTTTTTCACCAGCTGAAAAAATTGAAAATACTGAAAGATTTCAGGCGCAGAATCCGTTTCTGCAAATCTTTCGGTTCAGTGTGAAATAATTCACAGAAAACGGTCTTAAAAGAATTGACATTTTGCATTCAAAGTTCTACATTGTTTGTGAAATAATTCACAGGAAAAGCTTAGTGAAAACTGAAATACCCAAGCCAACCCTTGCCCGACTTGTAAAACTTTCGCGTTTGCTTGAACAGATTGCAAATACCGAAGGCGAAAACGCTGTGATTTCTTCAACAGAGATTGAAAAGCTTACAGGCTGGACACGCGATACGGTAAGACGGGATATTTCGTTTTTGAATGCAAGCTGTGCAAAAGCCGGCGGTTATGACGTGCTTTTGCTGAAACAGACCATTCAAAGCCGGATTGCAGTGCAGACCGGAGAAGCAAAATGCTGCCTGGTCGGGCTTGGCAGACTGGGCGAAGCGCTGATAAATTACGGCGGTTTTGACGGGACGGCTTTTTCGCTGGTTGCCGGATTTGACAGCAGCGTTAACCGCACGGAAATTCTTTCTGCGCCTTTTCCGCTTTACACGACAACCAAGATGCAGGCGGTTATTGCCGCCCAGAATATTGAATATGCCATTCTTGCCGTGCCTTCAAGTGCGGCGCAAAGCACAGCCCAAAAGCTTGCGGAATACGGCATAAAGGGAATTGTTAATTTTACACCGGTGGTTTTAAGTCTGCCGGCAAATATCAAAATAGAGAATGTTTCTGTTTTAGACGCCTTGCAAAAGCTGGCGGCGGAACGTGCAGTTCTCGGGGAAAAAAAATGAAACGCGTTTACAACTTTTCAGCAGGACCTTCTGCAATGCCAGAAGAAGTTTTAAAAGAAGCAGCCGCCGAAATGCTTGACTGCAACGGAACAGGTCAGAGTGTTATGGAAATGAGCCACCGCTCTAGTGCTTTTGAACCAATCATTGAAGAATGTGAAGCAGTTATTCGCGAAGTTATGAACATTCCTTCTAATTATAAAGTACTGTTCCTGCAGGGCGGCGCAAGCACCCAGTTTGCAATGATTCCTATGAACCTTAAAAGAAAAGGAAAGGCTGCATACGTTAACACTGGCGTATGGTCAAAAAAAGCCATTGCAGAAGCAAAAAAATACATGGATACAGTTGACGTTATCGCAACAAGCGAAGACAAAAACTTCTGCTACATTCCAAAAATTGAAAAAGTAACCGGCGATTACGATTACGTTCACATTACTTTCAACAATACAATCATGGGTACAAAATGGGGCTACATTCCGGAAACCGGCGACATTCCGCTTGTTGCTGATATTTCAAGCTGCATTTTGTCAGAACCGCTGGACGTTACAAAATTCGGTTTGCTTTACGCCGGTGCACAGAAAAACCTTGCACCAGCCGGTGTTACTCTGGTAATCATCCGCGAAGACCTTATTCCTGAAGAAATGCCAGTTGCAAACACACCAACCATGCTTCAGTACAAAGTTCATGCTGAAAATGGAAGCATGTACAATACACCGCCATGCTACACAATCTACATGATGGGCAAAGTTCTTAAATGGATTAAAGCTAACGGCGGCGCTGAAGGAATGGCAAAACGCAACAACGAAAAAGCAGATTATCTGTACAACTATCTGGATAATTCTGATTTTTACCATGCAACAGCAGAAAAAGGCAGCCGTTCTTTGATGAACGTTCCTTTCCTGACAAAATATTCTACAAACGACGGCAGCGAAGAAGCAAAGGCAAAAGAAAAAGCCATTAACGCCAAGTTTGTAAAAGAAGCAGAAGCTGCTGACCTGATGAACCTTAAAGGTCACCGTCTGGTAGGCGGTATGCGTGCTTCAATTTACAATGCAATGTCAATTGAAGGCGTAAAAGCTCTGGTTGCATTTATGGATAAATTTGCAAAAGAAAACGCATAAATTTTGAATGGATTGCGGTTCTGCTTTCAGGTACTGCAATCCATTTTTATTCTTTTTAAATACTTTTATAGGAAAATACGATGTACAAAATTCAAACACTTAATAAAATTTCTGCAACAGGTCTTTCTAACTTTCCGCTGGAAAACTACGAAATTGCTTCTGAAATCCTTAATCCGGATGCAATTCTCCTCCGTTCTGCTGACATGCACTCTATGGAACTGCCGGCAACAGTAAAAGCAGTTGCACGCGCCGGTGCCGGTACAAACAATATCCCGATTCCTGCAATGACCGAAAAAGGCGTTGTTGTTTTCAATACACCGGGTGCAAATGCAAACGCCGTTAAAGAACTTGTAATTGCAGCATTGCTTTTTTCCAGCCGCCCTGTTCACAAGGCTGCTGAATGGGTAAAAACTCTTCAGGGCAAAGGCGACGAAATTCCTGAACTTGCAGAAAAAGGCAAAAGCCAGTTTGTTGGTCCAGAACTGAAAGGAAAAACTTTGGGCGTTATCGGTTTGGGCGCAATTGGTGCAATGGTAGCAAACACCGCAATTGAACTTGGCATGAAAGTAATCGGTTACGACCCGTATCTTTCTGTAGACGCTGCATGGTCTTTAAGCCGCGCCGTACAGAAAGCAGAAAGCCTTGATGCATTGCTTTCAAAATGTGATTACATCACCGTGCACATTCCGCAGACAAACGATACAAAAGGTTTTATCAACGCAGAACGCATTAACACAATGAAAAAAGGCGTTCGCCTTATTAACCTTGCACGCGGCGGTCTGGTTGTAAACAAAGACATTCTTGCAGCAATTGAAGCTGAAAAAATTGCACTGTACGTTAGCGACTTTGCAGACGAAGAACTTTTGAAAAACGACAAAGTTATCTGTCTGCCTCACCTTGGCGCATCTACTCCGGAAGCAGAAGAAAACTGTGCAGTTATGGCTGTTAACCAGCTCCGCGATTTCCTTGAAAACGGAAATATCGTAAACTCTGTAAACTTCCCTAAATGCCGCATGGACGCAGCCGTTCCGAAAAACGGTACACGCGTTTGTATCGCAAACAAAAACATTCCAAACATGGTTGGTCAGATTACAACTGTTCTGGCAGATGCAAAATGCAATATTTCTGCAATGGTTAACCAGAACCGCGCAGACGTTGCATACAACATCATTGATGTTGAAAACAAACTTGACGATTCTGTTGCAGCAAAACTCAGCGCAATTGACGGAATTATTTCCGTACGCTTAATCAACGGCTAAGCAGAAACGGTAAAACATTCTTTTATCTTCCGGTAAAAGCAGAAAGCGGTTCAAATTTGAAGAACTCTTCAAATTGAACCGCTTTTTTTTGTGCCGCCAATATTCGCCTGCAACAAAGCATCGTTCATTTTTGCAGGCTTTAGGTATATGATATTGTAATCAGATACGCGACGGATAATGAAAGGACGATATGGAAAAAATTACAAAAGATGCTTTTTGCGTAATCGGCAAAGCAGGCAGCACAAAAGACGGCGAAGGTTTTGTACAGAAACTTTGGAACGAAGCCAATTCTCATTTTGTAGAAGTGGCACAGCTTGCGGCAAAAAACGCCGACGGTTCGCTTAAAGGCATCTGGGGCGCAATGACTGATTTTTCATTTGAGTTTAAGCCCTGGGAAAATAATTTTTCCGAAGGAATGTATCTTGCAGGCGTAGAAGCTGAAATTTCCGCCGTTGCGCCCAAAGGCTGGAAAAAGTGGATTATTCCGGGTTTTGAATATTTAAAAATACCTGTACAGGCGCCGGACACTTTTGAAAAAACGATAAAATACTTAAAAGAAAACAATATTCCGCTTGCCGGCGCCGTTCAGGATTTTACGGAACCGAAAACCGGCGAAAATTTCATGTTTTTTCCCGTCGCGTGCAACGATTCCAAGCGGAAACTTATTCAGGACTTAAAATCGACAACAAACCAGTTTTCGGTATGCGGGCTGCATTGCGAATACTGCTTTTTGTCAGAATGGTGCGCCGGCTGTAAAAGCGCCTGCAATATGTGTTCTTACGCCACGCTAAGCGATGACAATACGTGCCCGAATGTTGCCTGCTGCAAGGAAAAAGGCTTTGACGGCTGCTATCAGTGCGGCAAAATACGCGGTTGCCAGACCGGCTTTTACAGCCCGGACAGCGACGGCGCGAACGCAAGCAAGGCTCTTGCAATTTTGCGCCGGGATTATGGAGACAAAGCCGTAACAGCCGCGCTGGCAAAAATGCACGAAAAATATGATTTTTTAAAATTACAGGAAGTTTTGAACGCAGATATTGATAAAGCAGTTGAACAGCTGAAAACATTTGCAGAAACAGGTGCGCAACAGGCTTTTATAATAAAAGGAAACGCAGAATGATAAGATTACGGCAATACAAAAGCTGCGATGCGGCAATTATTGCAAGCTGGGTAAAAGACGAAGATATTTTTCTTAAATGGGGCGGCAGCCGCTTTGGCGCGTTCCCCATCAGCGCAGACATAATAGACCAGAAGTACCGCCATAACAACGGCGACTGCGCCGAGCCTGATAATTTTTATCCGTGGACGGCGATTGATGACGACAACAAAGCCGTAGGTCATTTTATAATGCGGTATACCGGCGGCGACAATCGTCAGCTGCGGTTTGGCTGGGTTATTGTTGATGGCGCCATGCGCGGAAAAGGATATGGAAAACAGATGCTTTTGCAGGGCTTAAACTATGCTTTTTGTATTTTAGGCGCAGAACGCGTTACGATTGGCGTATTTGAAAACAATGATTCCGCCCGATGGTGCTATAAAAAAACGGGCTTTACGGAAACCGAACTTGTAAAAAGCGAACCGTGGAATGTTACTGAAATGGAAATTACAAAAAACGCCTATTTTGACCAGATATTGAATAAATAACCCGAATATCAAGTTTGAAAATTTTCAGGCGAGGTTTAGAAATTGATAAATAAGAATCGCTTATATTAAATGCAGCTTTTTTGTCTTTCGGGATGACGCTTGTTCATTCAAAGATAGCACATTGTCATGCTGAATTTAGTTCAGCATCCGATTTATTACTTATAAGCAGATTCCGAAACGAGTTCGGGATGACAAATATCTAAAACTCGAAGTTTGGTCTAAACAGTTTGAATAACGAGTTTGAAAATTTCAGGCGAGTTTTAGAAATTGATAAACAAGAATCGCTTATATCAAATACAGCTTTTTTTGTCTTTCGGGATGACGCTTGTTCATTCAAAGATAGCACATTGTCATGCTGAATTTAGTTCAGCATCCGATTTGTTACCTATAAGCAGATCCCGAAACGAGTTCGGGATGACAAATATTTGAATCTCGAAGTTTGGCTAAACAGTTTGCAAACATTTGGTATTATTTGCAATAAACCGCAACATTTGCGACAAACACTTGCATTTGTTACGTTTTTTTGTCATAATCTACGGTATGTTAGTAGCTACAAACAGTTTCAATAAAAAAAGTATTTCAGCATACAAAGTATGGGAATTCATTCTTCTTTTAGCCGCCTTGCTCGCAGTTGCAGTTTTTTCTTTTATAGTTTTTCGCCAGCTGCAAAAATTATTTATACCGCCGCAGCCTGTAGAAGCAATTTCTGAAATTACAACAAAAACCTTAACCAACGACGTAAACCCGCAGGATTACCAGAAACTTGCCGTAACCTACGCCCAGAAAGACGACATCGGGCTGAGCCTTTACCGCGACGAAGAAAACCGCCAGATGGTAGAAGCTTTTTACACATACATTACCGGCAGCGAAACCGTTACAAACGCAATTTTAACCAATGCCGATGCAAACAATATTCCGCTTTCGCTGGCGTTTGCCCTCGCCTACATTGAAAGCCGCTACAAAAGCCGCGCCGTAAACGTAAATAAAAACGCCAGCATCGACCGCGGGCTTTTTCAGCTTAACAGCGGCACTTTTACCAAATTAAGCGAAGAAGAATTCTTCGACCCGGAAATAAATGCCAAAATGGGTCTGAAGCATCTGCGCTTCTGTCTGGATACCGCCGGAAATGAAGTTGCAGCCCTTGCAATGTACAACGCAGGCACAACCAAAGTAAAAACCGGTACCACGCCGCAAAAAACTTTGGACTATGTTTCTAAAATTATTGAATATAAAAACGGTCTGGATGCAATTTTCAGCAATCAGGTTGTTGCAAAAGCCCAAACCGCAGAACAGGATATTTACGTTGCTTTTTTAACTAAGTAAAAAGCCCAACGTGCCAGCTTTTAGCTTTAATATATATAGACTGCCCGGTAAAACGGGCAGTCTTTTTTTTATGCAGATTTTGCGAAAGAAAAAATTTTCCGGCTTCAAATTGAAAGGCGAAAAATTAAAAGACTGAAAAAATGTGCCGTTCGGCGCGCCGTTTTAAATTTTCAATTTAACTTGCGGAAAATACCGCATTTGTATAAATTCAATTTACAAAGAATTACGAGAATATTATGAATAACGTTACATTTCCCCAATACGAAAACTGCACCCTCTGCCCGCGCAATTGCGGCATAAAACGCAATCAGGGGCAAAAAGGTTTTTGCAAAGAAACAAATGAACTTAAAATCGCCTGGGCAGGGCTGCATTTTGGCGAAGAACCGCCGATTGCGCACAAAAACGGATCGGGAACAATTTTTATAACCGGCTGCAATTTGCACTGCGCGTTTTGCCAGAATTACCAGATATCGCAAAACAGTATGGGCGCCGTTGTCAGCAGCGATGATTTTTCTGAAATTTGCCTTAAACTGCAAGACATTGGTGCGGAAAACATAAACATCGTCAGCGGCAGCCACGCAATTTCGGGCATTGCCCAATATATCAAAACCGCAAAAATGAACGGCTTGACAATACCGGTCTGCTGGAACTGTTCCGCATACGAAAGTGTAGAAGCGCTGGAACTTTTGGACGGAATTGTTGATATCTGGCTGCCAGACCTTAAAACGCTCAATCCCATCATCAGCGACGCGCTTTTTGACGCGAAAGATTATCCGGGCGTGGCAAAAAAAGCTATCCGATGGATGATAGACCACAGTACAAGCCGTTTTGACGGCGACAAAATGCTTGGCGGCGTGATTGTGCGCCATCTGGCGCTGCCCGGCAGAATGAACGATACCGAGCTTGTCCTCGACTGGTTCAGCAAGCACGGCAAGCACGCATATCTTTCGCTGATGAGCCAGTACACACCGGTGCCTTTTACCGGCGACGATTTGAAAAAACGCGAAAAGGCTTTAAGCGCTTTCAGCAACCGTTTTATAAACGAAAGCGAGTTTAAAGTGCTTCAAACCATGCTTGACGATTTTGGCATTGAAAACGGTTTTTATCAGGAACTTTCCCAAGATACCGAATGGCTGCCGGATTTTGCGAAAACCCAGCCTTTCAGCAATAAGCTAGCAAAGGCGGTATGGCACTGGCAGAACGGTTTTGTTGAAGAATAAAACAGGCGCAAAAATGAATTAAAAAACGAGAACTGCATAAAAAAGCCCGATTTTTATCGGGCTTTCAATTTTCAAATTAACCTTTAATTTCTTTCAAAATTGCAACAACGGCTTCTTTTGTAGGTTCAATTACCTTGCCGGAAGGCGTTGGCGTTAAAATCTTTTTGATGTAATCCGGCATATCAGGTTCTACGCCGCAAAGCTGGCGCACCTGTTTTGATGAAAAAGCCGGATGGTCGCGGGAAATAATAACCAAGGCGCCGTCATCTTCTTCCAGCAAATCGGAACGTTTTAATGCCGCAGCATACGCATCGGCGGTTTGCGGCGATACCAGCAATTTATGTTCCATATAAAGTTTTTGCGCAGCTTCTTTCTGCTCTGCCGGCGAAACTTCTGCCGGAAATACAAAACCGCGCATAACCATCGGATTTGTTGCAAAAAGTGCTTCAAGGCGTTCCAAATTGCTTGGCACCGCAGGATTTGCTGCGCCGCGCATATTCAGCGGAATCTGCGAATCTGTCAAAAGACAGCCGCCGTTAGGGTCTACGCCCAAAGATGCGGTGCAGTCGGTAATAAAACCGTTAACCGGCAAGGCAAACTTCCAGCTGTAAAGACCTGCAATCAAATTGCCGTAGTTGCTAGAAGAAAGTGCATAATAAATATCGCTGCAAACGCGGTTTTTCAGGCGGGTAAACGCAAAGGTATAAAAGAAAGCCTGGGGCAAAAGGCGACCGATATTTGAAGTATTCGCCAAAGTAAGCCCGTATTCTTCAACAAGCTTTGAATCTGCAAAAACTTCGCGCACAAGACCAATACAGTCATCAACATTTCCGTTTACTTCAACCGGGTAAATATTTCCGCCGTTCCAAACAAAACAGCTTTCGTCCAAGCCGCGCATTGCACCTTTTGGATAAAGCAAAACAGCCTTTAAGTGCTTTTTGTTCTTAAAAGCCTGTGCAATGCTTGCGCCTGTTTCGCCGGTCGTGTCGGCAACAACAATCGCTTCGGTTTCGTGCATAATGCAGATATGTTCAAGGCACGAAGCAAGATAAGCAATTCCAAAATCTTTATGAGAACCCGTCGGACCATGAAAAAGTTCCAGATGGTACAGGCGCTCGTTCAAACGGTTCAGTTCAGGTGAAAAAGTAAAAGCATTCGTTGCAATGGCTTCAGAAATAATCGGGCTAAATTCTTCCTTTATCAAAGCAGAAGTTAAAGAACCGGCAATTGAAGCAAACGAAGTATTCTCATTCATGTATAAAATCCACGAATTAAGATTTTCTTCGTAAGCAGGCATATATAAACCGCCGTCAGCCGGTATACAATTTAACACAGCCTGCGAAAAAGATACTTTATTGTCTGGATTACGGGTACTTACAAATTGCACAAAATCCCTCCCTAGAAAGCGTATTTTAACACGTAATACGTTTTTTGACAGCTAAAAACATGATTAAAAGTGAAAATTTTACAAAAAAGTAAAAAATATCGCCTGCACCTAAAAATTATGATAAATTTTCACGCTTCAATGCAGGATACAAAGGTCTTAAAAAACTTTGTCCTTATCTGGCATTGCCGTTTTATCATACTGAATGATTTAAAGTCTTATATTATTTAAGTTTACCTTAACTGAGCAAAGGCGTTGTCGATATCTTCCGCCATTGTTTCCTTAAGCTGTGTTTTTACGGTTTCCAAAAGCAGCCGGCTAATATCTTTTCCGTTCTCGCGGTCTGTTTCTGCGTAGTCAAAAAATAACGAAGCAATTGGAATATTGAAAATTGCGGCTGCGGATTCAATAAGCTCAAGTGACATTCCGCGTTTACCAGATTCAATTTGCGCCAGAAAAGGTGCCGTAATTTGAAGCCGGTCTGCCAGATAAACCTGCGTCCAGCCTTTATTTGTCCTTAAAGTACGGATATTGTCACCTAAAATCCTTCTGATTTTGCCCATTCGTGAAGTATATAGCTTTGAGTAACACAGATATTATACTTTAAGCTAGTTTTGTATATACTTTTAGCTAATAAAATATAACTAAAAATAAAAGATTTATAAAACTGTGAAAATCTGTTTTAAGAGTGTCAGGGTGTCATGCTTTTTAATTCTGCTGAATTTTTAATTTTCTTTGCCATTGTGTGCATTTTTGCTTGGTTTGCAGCAATAAAGAATGCGGTTACAAGAATGCAGATTATTCTGCTTTCTGCAAGCCTTTTCTTTTACGCTTTCTGGAACCCGTTTTATCTTATTCTTATTTTGTTTTCGGTGTATGTTACCTGGCAAAGTGCGCTGTTAATGGAAAAAATGCCGCAAAACAAGAAGCTTATTCTGGTAATTTCGCTGGTACTGAATCTTGCAATTCTTTTCTTTTTTAAGTATTTCAATTTTTTTGCCGGCTTAGTAAACAGAATAAGTGTTTTCGGCGGAATAAAGGCGGTTATTCCACAATTTTCCGTTTTGCTTCCTGTCGGCATAAGTTTTTATACGTTTCAGGCACTTGGCTATTCAATTGACGTTTACAAAGGCAGCGTAAAGGCAGAAAAAAGCATTCTTGCATACGCGCTTTTTGTCACTTTTTTTCCGCAGCTTGTTGCAGGACCTATTGAAAGAACGGAAAACCTGCTTCCCCAGTTTAAGGAAGTGCATAAATTTGACTACGACCGCGTTGTAGAAGGCCTGCTGCTTGCAACCTGGGGCATGTTCAAAAAGGTTTTTATTGCCGACAGGCTGGCTTTTTACGTGAATATGATTTACGGAAATTTGCTGGATTCGACCGGGGTTGCGCTGCTTACGGCAACCGTATTTTTTGCCTTTCAGATTTTCTGCGATTTTTCCGGCTATTCAGATATTGCCATTGGAATTGCAAAAGTGCTTGGTTTTAATCTTATGCGCAATTTTGACCATCCGTATTTTTCAAAATCAATTGCCGAATTCTGGCGGAGATGGCATATTTCGCTTTCTTCCTGGTTCAAAGATTACGTGTACATTCCTCTTGGCGGAAACCGTGTAAGTATTCCGCGGTATTATTCCAATCTTTTTGCTGTTTTTATGCTGTCCGGGCTTTGGCACGGCGCTTCGCTTCACTTTGTAGCATGGGGCGCGCTGCACGGTTTTTACCAGATTGCAGGGCATGCCACCAAGCCTTTTCGCGTTGCAATGATGAAAAAATGCAGAATTATTGAAGAAGGGGAAACTAAACGCTGGTTTCAGTGGATGCAAACAGCATTTACTTTTGGGCTTGTATGCATTGGATGGATTTTTTTTAGAGCACCCGGCTTTAGAGGCGCGTTGCAGATAGGTAAACGCATTTTCTTTATTCCAAAAGAAATTTTGCAGTTTATAAACGATTCAATGAATGAAGGATTTTTGAGCAGCGTTCGGAACCTTTTCTGCATTCAGCGGACGTGCTTTATAGATTCGCTTTTTGGACTTGCTTTGTGCGTTTTCTGCATCGGGATTCTTTTTGTAACGTCGCTATGCACAAGAAAGGAACGCGGTTACAAAATTGTAAGGAACTTGCCAATTCCTGTGCGCTGGTGCTGTTATCTGGCAGTTTTTTATGGTGCATTTTTGCCGATTTTGTATAACATTCTTCAGAATATTCCTATTAGCCAGTTTGTATATTTTCAATTTTAGGTTGTACAAAAATGAAAAAGATAATTTTTTACGTATTTTTGCTTGTTATTCCCGCTGCTATTGCTTTTTTTGGGCTTAATTTTGCTTACAAACAGACAAATTACTGGAAGGCTTCATTCCACAATGCAGAACGGTTTAACAATGTGCCGGACGGGATAAAATTGTGCAATATAGGAACAAGCCACGGTTGCTGGGGCTTTAAATGGGAAGATTACCCGGAATATAACGCGTTTAATTTTGCAGTTAGCGGTCAGCCGTATTTTATGGATTTAATTATGCTGAAGCATTTTGAAAATAAGATAGAAAAAGATACCATAGTTTTAATTCCTGTTTCATTTCATCAAATTTTTAATTATTGGGAAGAATCATATGTGCAAACATATCACCGATTTCTTTCCAAAAATGAATATCCTTTCTGGAATATTGAAACGTATTTGAAAACAAATCTATTTTCTGTAATAAGTAACGGCATTTGTCCCAGTTTTATCAACATTTTAAATGATATTCCGGAAGAAAAAGTTGACCGATTCTATTTTGATGAAAGATGGACAAAATGGCTTACAGAAGAAGAAATGAAAAAACTGGTAGATGAACATGGTGCACAGTGGTACTTAAATAATTTTAACGAATCTTCATACCAAAAAAACTTTGATGCTGTGTGTAAAATTGTGGATTTTTGTTATACACACAACTGGAAGCCAGTGTTTGTAACGGTACCAGTCTATGATTATTTTTATGAAGCATTTGAAGAAATGGCTCCCTATATAAAAAAGGGTTTCTACAAGTTTTCTGCCGACCTTGCAGAAAAATATCCGGAAATTCCCTATTGGGATTATTCCCATGACGAAGAGTTTTCGCCATATATTGAGCTTTTTATGGATGATGACCACCTGAACCTATATGGAGCTGAAAAATTTACTGCAAGAATTATTGAAGATTTGAAAAGAGCAGATTATTTGAAATAAAATATAAATACAGCATATAAAAACAGGATTCAAATATAACCTTAGAAAATAAACATAATAAAAAATAGAAAATATAAGCAGTTTAAAACAATAACGACCGGAATCATATTCCGGCCGTAAAAAGCCACGAAAATATAAAAAGCCTGGCAGCGTCCTACTTTCC